>CBIMJO010000742.1:0-5543 GCA_966244135.1 uncultured Actinocrispum sp.
CAAGTCCGGTTCTGAGAGAGCCGGGCGGTGCGATTCCGCCCGGCTACTCACCGTGTGGATCGGTTGTATCTCAGCTTGACGGTGCCGAATCTGGTTGTGGGTGGCCAGGTGGTCAGTTTCCTGACCCAGCACGAGAAGGCGCTCGTTCCGTCGCCGGTCCTGCTGGACCGACGGGGCCAGGCCTTCCGCCGGGCGGTGGTGTCTTTCGCGCAGGCCAATGACATCCCGGTGCTGTCATTCGCGGGCAAGAGAGACAAACGCAGGCCGGGTGTGCTGGCCGACAGTCCGTGGCCGCAACGCAAGATCGACCAGGTGATGCCATTGATGCGTCGGGCCGCGGTCACCGGCCGGTCCCAGGTGGTCGCTATCGGCGTCGCACAAGAGTTCCAGTAGGTGTTCACCGCGACCAAATCCGAAGCCGGTACCAGTGCGGTGTGGTTTTCCTATCACCGAGCCGAACGCCGGGTCACCAGCTACTACTTCTACCTCTGGGACACCGATTTCGGGCCGGCGTTCGTGAAGATCTGCGCCTACTTCCCGTATCCGGCCAAGATCTGGATCAACGGGCATGAATGGGCCAAACGCCAAGCCGCCCAGGCCGGGGTCGGGTTCCGTGAACTGTCCAACGGGTTCGCCGCCTGTGAGGACCCGCAGGCTCTGCAAGAGATCTGTGACCGGTTCGGGCCCGGGCCCATCAAGGTCTTCGCCGAGCGATGGTGGGCCCGGCTACCCCTGCCCTTCACCCGGCACGACCGGGACGCCGGATACTGGTGGGACATCTCGATGCGCCAGGCCGAGTACGCCACCACGCTCGTGTTCACCGCAGCACGGCACGCCCGATCGTTCTTCGAGGCGCTGGCCGCGGACAACCTCGACATCGGCCGCCCGGACAACATGGAGATCATCTTCAACCGGCAGATCCGCGCCACCACCCGTGGGGTGTTCCGCACCGCGATCGACCGCGACAACGACGGCGTCGTGGTCAACGCCTTCTACCGGCACTCCCGCATCAAGTACTACCTCAAAGACCACCGCGCCCTGCGCATCGAAACCGTCATCAACGACACCTACGATCTGGATGTCCTGCGTCGCCTGGAACATTTCCCCGACCTCATCGTCAAGACCCGTGACGTCAACCACCGGCTGCTGGACACTATGCGGGTCGGTCAGGGTTGCGTCCTGGCGAGTCCAGCCATCGCGCGGATCGCCCAGCCCACCCTCGAGGGCGGCAGGAGGGCCCCGGCCCTGAGGTTCGGCGACCCTCGGGTCATGGCCCTGACCGGCGCCTTATGCCTGTCGCTGTTCGCCGTCACCGGCATCACCAACAAGAGCCTGCGCGCCTGTGTCGCCCGGCTGCTCGGCACCAGCTACACCACCAGCCGTATGACCTACGACCTACGCCGCCTGCGATTGAAAGGCCTGATCCGCCGCATTGAGCACACCCACACCTACGCCCTGACCCCCGACGGGCAACGCATGGCGATCTTCTACACCAAACTCAACAACCGCCTCCTGCAACCCCTACTGGCCGCCGACCAACCCCCAGCCCCAGCCAGGCTGAGACAGGCCCTGGCCACCATCGACCACCACGTCGACGACTACATCGCCCAAGCCCGCCTCAGACCTGCGGCCTGAAGACCTGACTCATACGTTCAGAATCCAGACCCCAACGCTCTAGCCACATGTCTAGCGCTCGCGTAACCGCCCACGGGAGAACCGGCTGGCCCTGACGATGACCTCCTCCTCCGTGAGGGCGCTGGCAGGGTGATGGCTTAGGCACATGGGCACCTGGATCTTGCTCATGCTCATTCCCTCGGTGGTGCCGTAGAAGCGCCCGGCGCTCAGACGCGAGATGTCGTCGACGCGGCCGCCCTTGGACCGCGCTAGCTCCATCGCGGCCTGGATCTGGACGGACGCGTTCAGCAAGCCAATGAACTGGGTTGCCGCATTCCCGATGACGACGTTGTGCAAGGCTTTCGGAGCCTGGGTCGCGTAGACCATGCCCAGTCCGTACTTGCGTGCCTGGGTGGCCAGTTTGAGGGTGCTCTCGGTGGATGCCGTGGTACCCCGTGATGGTACGAAGGTCTGCGCCTCGTCGAGGACCAGCAGACCGCCGAGCGGCCGGTCGCCCGCGGGATTTTGTTTGACCCAAGCGAAAAGCGCCAGCTGCAATTGGTTGACGAAGGTCTGGCGCTGTTCGTCGGTGGGCAGCCCGATGCAGCTGATCACGGAAATCCTCGCGCGCTTGTCTGCCGGGGGTGTGAGCAGGACGCCGGGGTCGAGGCGTTCGCCAGCGCCACCGAAGATCGGGTCGTTGATCCTGGCCGCTTTGAGTTCCGCGGCCATGTCGACCGCCAGTTGTCTGGCGTCCCTTATAGTGCTCACGCCATCGGGCAGATCGCCGAGCAGCTCGACGAAGTCGACCAGCTCGCTGCCTCCTCGCCGCGCGAAGTGGGTCAGCGCTTCGGTCAGGACCGCCTTGCCGATGGCGACCTTCCGCGCAGTGAGGCCCGCCCGGCGCACCAGGCCCGCGACCGACACGTCTACCGCGGTCCGGAACTCGTCGGGATCATCCAGCATACCGCTGAGGTCGGGCCACGGGTTGAGCCCGAGCGGACGGCCAGTCTCGCGCAGAGGTGTCCAGATCACCACGTCGGTGTCGGCGAAGTAGCGCTCGGCACGTTCCGCGTCGCCGGAAGCCCATGTGGCCGGTGGGGACGGCCACGGATCGCCCAAGCGCCCAAGGTCATTGTTGCTGTCGATCAGGATTGATGACACGCCATGCAGCGCAGCATCCTCCACTAAGCGACGAAGCAGGACCGTCTTACCCGATCCGCTTCCCGCGAATATCACGGTGTGCTTGCGCAGCAACATAAGCGGAACCCGGAACTCCCTGCCGTTCTCGATGTTGCGTCCTAAGAAGACCTCGTCGGCAGCGAAGGCGGGGGCCGGAGTTTCCACAACTCCACGTGGTTCCGTCAACGGTAGGTGGGGCTCGACCGCCTTGCTGGTCGAGGCCGCGCTTTGCCGTCGCCCCAGCTCGCCCAACTGATCGGTGAGGCCGAGGCGGTCCAGCAGAGGCCGGCCGACGTCAGCAAACGAGGGAATCGCTGGATTCGTTTCGGGATGGCTGGTCGCGCCGGTTAGCAGGGCCGCGAAGGTTGTGTTCGACCCAACGATCTGTTCCAGGTAGCGAGCCACTGCTCGGAAGATCTCGAGCGTGCGACTGCCGGTCAGTGATCCCTGCAGCACCTCGCGGACACCTGGCGAGAAGTCGTAGACCACCTCGTCGGTAGGCAGCTCTTCCGCAGCGGGTGTGATCCGGCGGATCAGCCCGCCTGCGAAGACTTCGGCGAGGTGCACCGGGTCCCGGCTGTCCAGGACGGCGTACTGCACGATCCTGGCCACCGGCAGTCGAATCGGGACAGCGGCTAGGCACACCGCCAGTTGGTAGGCCTCGACCGACACGGTGGCTTTGAAGGCGGCGACGCGTGCTGCCGCCGACATCGGCGGTGTCGTCGCTGGCTCGTCATAGGCCACCTCGGCGAGCACCCCAGCAATCGGCACGTCGGCGCCGCCCATCACCATCCGTGCCCACCGCGCCAGCTCGGGCTCGGTTAGCCCGACAACGGGTAGCACCCCGGTGCCCTCGTCTTCGCTTGTCGACCACCACGGCAGGGTGATTCGCAGGCCACTGTTTGGCTGGCCGGGTCGGTAACTGGTGACCTTTGCGTCGGCTGGGCCGAGCGCAGTGGATTCCCATAGTCGCGGTGGCAGGGGCTGGACCAGTACCACCGGACCGTGCTTTCCCCAGTCGCGGATGGCCTGCCACAGCGTGTCGCGGTACCAGGGGACGCCCACGCAGTCGCTGATTACCATGATCAGGTGGCGTTCGTCTCGACCGCCGGCGCGGCGCAAGTGTTCGTACCTTCCGGAGTCGGCGAGCAGCGTCGGTTGCCCCTCGTCGTCGACGAGGCGTAACCTCCGGACTCGACGGAACGCCCCGTGCCCGGACAGCAATCGGGCCAGTTCGGTGGTGGTCTGCATCCAGACGTCCATGGTCGGGCCAGCGTCGACGACGAGGGTGACGTCGAACCAGCGTTCCGAACCCGGCTTACGCAGAGGCACCAAGAGACCGGTTTCACCGTATAACTCGATCGTGGCGTCCAGGTCGAGTTCGCTGAACCGCGACACGGGATACCGTCGCTTGAACGCTCGCAGAGCTCGGGCTATCCGGAGACGACCCGGCAGCGCGATCGGGCCTGGCAGTTGTACTTCGAGCGCCTCACCCGCGCTCGGGCCAGCGGGGACGAGATGCAACAGAGGTTCTGTCCCGCTTTCAGGTTCCAGTGGTGATGAGTCCTGCTCGACGATAGGTCTCTTGGTCGTTGCCGACTCTGGGCGGTCCGGTGGTTCCTCGCGTTGGGTGGGCAGCATGGTTTCCCCGGTGCGGCGGGTGGCCACCCAGAGGATTTCTGCCAGCTGAACAGCGTCGGTGTCGATCCCGACCAGTCGAAGCGCACGGGCGAACCGGTCGATCACAGCAGCTGGCTTTCCAGTTCAGTAAGCAGCATGCTGAGTACTCGTTCCCACTCGGCTGGTTCTGGTGTCGCATTTGTCAGCACGAAGATCGCGTTGAGCAGTTGGTCGGTGGCCTGTGCATGCTTGACCGCTGCGCGGTCGGCAAAGTCCTGGATGAGTGTTTCCGCACGCTTGGCGACCTCCTCGCCGAGATGGGCAGTGACGATCCGGCGAAGCAGGTCAGCATCTGGATCGGGCATCCGAAACTGGATGCAGCGCCGAAGAAACGCGGGAGGGAAGTCGCGCTCGCCGTTGCTGGTGAGCACGACGAACGGGAACTCCAGGCATGCCACCTTGCCGTGATGGATCGGGAATCGTTCGTCACCTCCATCTTCGCGGACCTTGACCGTGTCCTGGTCAAGCCTGGCGAGCTCGGGGATGTCGAACTCACCGCGCTCGAACACGTTGAGCAGGTCGCTGGGCAGGTCGACGTCGCTCTTGTCGATCTCGTCTACCAGCAACGCGCGTGGCGTGCGAGTCGGTAGCAGCGCCGTGCCCAACGGGCCGAGCCTCAGATACGAGCTGATGTCCGGTGGCTGCTCGGTCAGCTGGTACTCCTGTAGGCGGCCAAGCGCGTCATAGCGGTACAACGCGTCGCGCAGTGTGCTCGACGACGTGACATGCCAGCGCAGCACTTGCCCTAGTTTCAACTCGGCGGCCACTGACTCGATCAACGACGATTTGCCTGAGCCTGGCCGTCCGGTCACAAGCAGCGGACGGCGCAAATGCAGCGCGGCGTTGACCGCGTCGACCATCTCTGGTTTGGCCTCGAACGGCAGCACGTCATTATCCGTTGCCGGGGTGATCGTCCGTTCCTGGACGACCGTGCCGTGGAATCGTCGCCAAGGCGGTGCGTCAGGCATTGTCGCAGGACGGACTGTGCCATCGCCGTGATACAGCTTCCACGGTCCGGGGGCGTTGCCATTCATGTCGATCCGACCTCGATTCCGCCCAACCGCCCG
>CBIMJO010000743.1:0-5542 GCA_966244135.1 uncultured Actinocrispum sp.
GGCGACTTGCGGCCGTGCTCGTAGGCCGACAGGGTCGTCCTGGACGTGCCCGCGCGGCGGGCGAGCTCGTCCTGGCTGATCCCGGCGGCGCGCCGGGCCTCGGCGAGCAGGTCGGCGGGTTCGGTCATCACTCCTCCAGGGTATCCGATCGGATACCCTACCCGCGAAAAGGGTGCTCACCGTCTGGGGGTGAGCTGGTAGAGGATGCGAGTGCCGAACGGGGAGAGCAGGAGGTCCTGGCCGACGGCGCTCATCGCGGCGACGGGGAAGCCGGTGGCGAACAGGCGGGTGGCGTTCGCGGCGGTGCCGTAGCCGTTGGCGAACCGGGCGCCGTCGATGTCGCTGCCGGGGTCGCGCGGGCCGGGGTAGCCGCTGACGAACAGGGTGCGCTGGGCGCCGTTGCGGGTGTCGACGCGGACGACAGCGGACGCGGAGACCTGGCTGGACATGGCGTTGACCAGGAGATCGTCGCCGGCGGCGGCGAGCTGGCGGCGGCCGAGCTCGAGCGGGGCCTGGCCGACGCCGTCGATATCCGCCACGACGGACCGGATCTCTATGACGACCTTGCCGCGTGAGTCGACAATGGACAGTCCGCCCTGCGGCGTGCTGGCGGCGAACCGGCCGCCGCTCAATCCGGCCGGGCCACTGCCCGCGGCGAGCTGCGTCGCGACCGGGAACACCGTCGCGTCAACGATTTTGCCGTCCCGGAGGGTGTCGAGCCGCCACACTTGTGAGTGCGCGCTGTCCATGAGGACGGGGGTCGGACCGTCGAAGCTCAACGCCGTGAACCTGGCCGCGGTGAACGCGGCCATCGGGTCGAGCGGACGCCCGGCGGAGTCCTTGACATGCGTGGAGTCCACATCGGACTGGGTCTTGAACACCCGCAGATCCACCGTGCGGCCGCCGTTCATCTGCACGAGCCGGATCGGGCGGGACGGACCGTCCGGTTTGGACGCGGTGGCGGGCAGCAGCCACGCCTGGTCCCCGTTCATCACGAGCGTGCCGATCGCGCCGACGGTGTCCGCGCCCTGCAACCGTTGCTTCTCTGAGATGTCCCCGGCCACCGGACTGTCGTTGGTGGAGAACGGCGCGACATTGGGATCCCAGGCCACTTCGGTGAATCCGTCGGCGCGGATCCGCACGAGCCGCAACGTCTTGCCCCACGGCTGGGCGGTGTCCTCGACGGTGCGCGGGTTGATGTCGAACGGGTATTTGCGCGCTACGAAGTAGACGGTGCCGTCATCGAGCGCGGTCATCGCCTCGATGTGCCCGACACTGGCTGACGGCCCGGGAACGGCGGCGCCCGGCAGTTCCAGAGCGCCGTTCCCGGCCAGCATCCGCACGGTCCCGCGTTGTTCCTCGGGCAGCGGCGGCGCCATCTTGGGCGTGCATTTGTTGCGTTCGCCGTACTTCGTGCCGACGACGCTGGCAAGTGCGCCGACGTCCTGGTCGATGGCCTTGCGGCGGCTGTCGTACGCGGTCACGTCCAGCCCGATCTGCACCTGCCGGGAGCCGCACAGGATCGCGAGCGAGACCGAGGGCGCGGTGTCCGTGCCGGTCCGCAGCGGGTTGGGCAGCGGGTCGCGCGCGGAGCGTTCCTTCGCGATCTGGATGGCCGCGTTCACCCGGCCGATCGTGGCGGCCTGGTCGACATCGATCCGCAACGAGGTCACGGTCTGTTTACTCTCGCCCTCGGTGGCGACGATCTCACATTGACCACGGTCCGTGTTGAGATCGCCGATCGGGCTGAGATTCCCGGGAAGTGTGGCGGTCAGGTGAGCGACCGCGTCCCGCGGCAGCAAGGAACAGATTTCCGTGCCCTGGGCCGAAACAGGGTCATTGTTGAGCGGCTGTCTGCCAGTGGGCACGGCATCAGTGCAGGACACAAGCCCCAAAAGCGCCAATCCACAGATCCCCACCCGTTTGCGCACGTCAAAATGGTGCCGTCCGGCCCTCTGCGGGGCACTCGATATGTGCGCGGTGCAAGTCCCATCATCCGGACGTCATTGCGCCGGATGACCGGCGACGAATGAACTCGGGCACATACCGTGACCAACAACAGGGAGCCGACCCGGATGTCAGTCACAGACGAACTGCTCGCCAACAATGCCCACTCCCCCTCCTGATTCACCACACCGACTGCGGAATGCTGACCTTCACCGACGACGACTTCAAGAAGTCCATCCAGACCGACACCGGCATCAAACCCACCTGGGCCGCCGAGTCGTTCCCGGAGCCTGCGGCTCCGCGCTCAGCCCTCGGCGGCGAGCTGGCCGCAGGCGGCGGCGATCTCCCGGCCACGGGTGTCGCGGACGGTGCAGGCGACGCCGGCGGCATTGACCCGGCGGACGAACTCCTGCTCCACGGGTTTGGGCGAGGCGTCCCATTCCGAGCCCGGAGTGGGGTTCAGCGGAATGACGTTGACGTGCGCGAATTGGCCCAGGGCGCGGTGCAGCAATTTGCCGAGCAGGTCGGCGCGCCAGGGCTGGTCGTTCACGTCGCGGATCAACGCGTATTCGACGGAGACGCGGCGGCCGGTCTTTTCCGCATACCCGCGCGCGGCGTCGAGAACCTCGGCGACCTTCCACCGGGTAGTCACCGGCACGAGGGTGTCCCGCAGTTCGTCATCGGGGGTGTGCAACGACACCGCGAGGCGGACCTGCAGGCCTTCCTCGGTGAGCTTGCGGATCGCCGGAACCAGGCCGACGGTGGACACCGTCACCGAACGCTGGGAAATGCCCAGGCCGCCCGGAGCGGGATCGCAGATCCGGTGGATCGCCTTGACCACGCGGGCATAGTTCGCCAGCGGCTCGCCCATTCCCATGAACACGATGTTCGACAGCCGGCCGGGGCCGCCGGGCAGTTCGCCGTCCCGCATCGCGGCGGCGCCGTGCCGGACCTGGTCGACGATTTCCGCGGTCGACATGTTCCGCTGCAGGCCGCCCTGCCCGGTCGCGCAGAACGGGCAAGCCATGCCACAGCCCGCCTGGCTCGACACGCACAGTGTGGTGCGGTCGGTGTAGCGCATCAGGACGCTTTCGAACAATGTGCCGTCGTGCGCGCGCCACAGCGTCTTGCGGGTCGAACCGTCGTCGCACTGGACATGCCGCACGACGTTCAGTAGCGGCGGCAGCAGCTCCTCGGCCAGGCGCAGGCGGGTCTCCGCCGGGATGTCGGTCATCGCCGAGGGGTCGGCGGTCAGCCGGGCGAAATAGTGGTTGGACAGCTGGTTGGCGCGGAACGGCTTCTCCCCGAGGGAGGCCACCGCCTCGCGGCGTTCGTCCACCGACAGATCGGCGAGATGGCGCGGCGGCAGGCCGCGCTTGGGCGCGTCGAAAACAAGCGGAAGGGAGGTCATGGCCATACCAGTGTGACATGAACGCGAACCGGGCGGCGCCACAGCCGAAACATCACATCAACCCACAGCTTGGCCGCCGTGTAAAGATGCCCGGATGTCGATGCATACCCTCACGCCCTACCTCGCCGTGCGGGATGCCCGCGCGGCCCTGGACTTCTACGTCGAGGTCTTCGGCGCCACCCGCCGGTCCGAGCCGATCGTGATGGCCGACGGCCGGATCGGCCACGCCGAGCTGCGGATCGGCGACTCCGTGCTGATGTTCGCCGAGGAGTCCCCGGAGATCGGCCACACGCCCGGCGGGTCCGTCCGGATCGAGGTGCCGGACGCCGCGCTCGTCGTGGACCGGGCCGTCGGCCACGGCGCGCAGGTGATCCGGCCGGTGACCGACTCCCCCCACGGTCGCGGAGGCACCATCCGCGACCCGTTCGGGCAGCGCTGGATCGTCGCTGAACAGTCCAGTCCTCAGTAGGTTGCGACAGCCTCTGACAGGGTGTTGTGTGGGCCGGTCAGTGACTTTCCGGGAGGACGAACAGTGCTCAGACTGGTTCGCTTAGCCGTCGTGACGGGCCTGGCCGCGGGGACCGTGCTCGTCGGCGGCACCGCGATGGCCGACACACCACCCAAGACCACGCATGGCCCGTGCAAGTACACCTCGACGCCGGACGACCCGGCCGTGCGCCCGGTCGGCCTGCCGCCCGACCCGCGGCACACCCCGGACCGGGGCACGGTCCGCGTGGACGTGCGCACCAACCAGGGCAAGATCCCGCTCACCCTGGACCGCGCCAAGGCGCCCTGCACCGTGCAGAGCTTCATTCACCTGGCCCAGCACGGGTTCTACGACAAGACGATCTGCCACCGGCTGACCACGTACCCGACGCTGAAGGTGCTGCAGTGCGGCGACCCGAGCGGCACCGGTGAGGGCGGCCCGGGCTACAAGTACAAGGACGAACTGCCGGTCGGCCTGCCGCCCGCGCCCACCGACCCGACGGGTGAGCGTAAGGTCTACGCCCGCGGCGTGCTGGCGATGGCGAACGCGGGCCCGGACACCAACGGCAGCCAGTTCTTCCTGGTGTACTCGAACTCCGCGCTGCGGCCGAACTACACGATCTTCGGCACGGTCGGCGACGTCGGACTGTCCACACTGGACAAGGTGGCCGCCGGTGGGGTCGCTCCCCCGGGCACCACAGACGGCGCGCCCGCCCTGCCGGTGGACATCAAGAAGGTCAAAGCACACTGCTGAGAAAGGGGGGGCGCCCGGGAAGGCGCCCCCACTCTTGTTACAGGGGACGGCGTTCGAGCGGCTCGTCCGGCAACGAGGTCAACGAGGCCTTCGCCGCGATGGCGGGCGCGGTCACGTTGGCCCAGCGGCGAAGGGCCGCGGTGGCCGCGTCGCGATCCGCGGGCACGAGGGCCGCGATGTTCGCACCGTGGTTGGCGCCGGGCGCGATGTACTTGTACGAGTCGTGCCGGCTCGGGAAGAACGGCTCAGCGCCCCAGGGGTCGTCCGAACCGTAGACGAACAGCATCTGGCTGGACTGGGTCCGCACCCAGAAGTCGACGTCCAGCATGGGGAACGGGTTGTGCCGCGACCGCAGCTCCGGCGGCAGGTTGGAGTTGGGCGCGTAGAACTTGGCCGTCGGGTAGTGCGTCAGCCCGCGCAGGTGGTCGAACCGCGGCGCCGGCCAGCCCAGCTGGGTCGCGGCCTGGTAGTAGTACGGCACGTACGGCGTTACGCCCTGGTCGGTGTAGAAGCTCCAGTCGGTGATGTTGTTGATGAAGTCGTAGATCGCCTGCGTGGACGCTGTTTTGGCGGGCACGGCCGGGCAGTCGGCGAGCTTGTTGTACTGCCAGAAGGCCCATTCGGTGTCCAGCACGGTCATCTCGAACGCGCGGTCCACATTGCCCAGGACCTGGTTGAAGGTCCGGTTTTCCTTGGTGGCCCAAGCGGAGTACATCGCCACCAGCTCAGGGCGCCTGCGTAGCGCCTCCGCCTGCAGGTCCTCTAACGCCTTGCGGCACTCCGGCGTGCCGACGGTGTCGAAGAACCGGTCGTAGGCGCGGTCGGAGTCGTTGACCGGGTCGTTCGGGGCCACATACGCCACCACACCGTCGACGTCGTGCGGGTAGAACCGGCGGTGGTAGACCGAGGTCATGCCGCCCTTGCTGGCGCCGGTGGAGATCCAC
>CBIMJO010000744.1:0-5539 GCA_966244135.1 uncultured Actinocrispum sp.
CGCAGCTGCAGATCTGGGACTGCAACGGCGGAACCAACCAGAGCTGGACCCGCACCACCACCGGTGAACTGAGCATCTACAGCGGGGACAGCATCCGCTGCGCGGACGCCAACGGCCAGGGCAGCACCCCGGGAACCAAGGTCATCATCTGGACCTGCAACGGCCAGCCCAACCAGCGCTGGCAGGTCAACTCCAACGGCACGATCACCGGAGTCCAGTCCGGGCTGTGCCTCGACGTCACCGGCGGCGCGACCGCCAACGGCACACTGATCCAGCTGGCCACCTGCACCGGCGCGAACAACCAGAAGTGGACCGTCGGATAGGCAGACCGCGACCCACATCCGCGACCCACGCCGCTGTCCTCCGTGGACAGCTCGGTGGGCGGCGTGGCTTGCCGGACTGTGGTCCTGAAAGGAGAAGCTCAGATGTCCAGCGTCACCCGCCTGCTCCGCCGCCTGCGCGTCTCCGCGCTCGCCGGCGCTGTGCTGGCCGCAGCTGGTGTCCTCGGTGTCGTCGCGCCGCCCGCGCTCGCCGACGCCTCGATCACCGTCAACGGCGGCTCGCCGGGGCGTGTGTTCGACGGTGTCGGCGCGATCAGCGGTGGCGGCGGCAACAGCCGCCTGCTGATCGACTATCCCGAACCGCAGCGCTCGCAGATCCTCGACTACCTGTTCAAACCCGGCTACGGCGCGGCCATGCAGATCCTCAAGGTCGAGATCGGTGGGGACACCAACTCCACCAGCGGCGCCGAACCGAGCCACCAGCACACCCGCACCGACCTCAACTGCAACCGCGGCTACGAATGGTGGCTCGCCGAACAAGCCAAGGCCCGCAACCCCGGCATCAAGCTCTACGCACTGGCGTGGGGCGCGCCCGGGTGGATCGGCAACGGCAACTACTGGAGCACCGACTCGATCAACTACCTCATCTCGTGGCTGGACTGCGCCAAGTCGCACAACCTGACCATCGACTACCTGGGCGGCCGCAACGAGCGGGGCCGCGATCTGGGCTGGTACAAGAACCTGCGGCCCGCGCTGAACTCGCACGGCTACAGCGCGGTCAAGGTGGTCGCCTCGGATGACGCCAGCGGTTGGGGTGTCGCCGACGACGCGGTCCGGGACTCGGCCTTCGCCAGCTCGGTGAACATCCTTGGCACGCACTACGTCTGCGGCTACCGCGGCCCGCAGACCAACTGCCCCAGTTCGAGCAACGCGCTCGCGACCGGGAAGACCTTGTGGGCCAGTGAGAACGGCTCCGACGACTACAATGCCGGGTCTCCGGCGCTGGCCCGGGGCATCAACCGCGACTACATCGACGGCAAGATGACCGCCTACATCAACTGGCCGGTCATCGCCGCCATCACGCCGAACATCCCGTACCCCACCATGGGTGTCGCGTATGCGCCGCAGCCGTGGTCGGGCTACTACTCGATCGGCAAGAACACGTGGGTGATGGCACACACCACGCAGTTCACGTCCCCCGGCTGGCAGTACCTGGACAACTCCAGCGGCTACCTGAACGGAAACCGCGGCAACGGCAGCTACGTCTCGCTCAAGTCCACCAACAACCGCGACTACTCCACCATCGTCGAGACAACGGAGGCCAGCGCGGCGCAGACCCTGCACTTCACCGTCGCCGGTGGGCTGTCCACCAGCCAGGTGCACGTGTGGGCCACCAATCTGCGCTCGAACAACTCGGCCGACTTCTTCCTGCACACCACGGACGTCACGCCGAGCGGCGGAACCTACTCGGTGACCGTGCAACCTGGGTACGTCTACTCGATCACGACGACCTCCGGATCGGGTAAAGGCACCGCGTCCAGCCCGGCCTCGGCCGCGATGAGCCTGCCGTACAGTGACTCCTTCGACGGCAGCGCCACCAGTTCCGAAGCGAAGTACCTGATGGACATGCAGGGCGCCTTCGAGGTCGCCGGCTGTGGTGGCGGACGCACCGGCCAGTGCGTGCGCCAGATGAGCGAGCAGGCCGCGATCTGGTGGAACGGCCTGTCCGATCCCTACGCGCTGCTGGGTGACCTGGGCTGGCGCAACTACACCGTGTCCACCGATGTGCTGCTGGAACGGAGCGGGTCTGCCGACCTCATCGGCCGGGCCACCACGCAGGGCTGCTGCGGCGGCCCGGCCGGGCTGAACGCCTACCGGCTGCGGGTGTCGGACAGCGGGGCGTGGTCGATCCTGCGGCAGAACGGCACCACCACGTCCACAGTGGCCAGTGGCCGCGTCGCGGCCTTGGGCACCGGACGCTGGCACAGACTCGTCCTCACGTTCAACGGCAGCACCATCACGGCCGGCATCGACGGCGCGACCGTCGGCACCGCAAGTGACGGCACGTGGGGCAACGGCCAGGTCGGTTACGGCACCAGCCAGGGCGAGACCGCGCAGTTCGACAACCTGTCCATCACACCCGGCAGCGGTGGCAACGTCGTGGTCGGCCCGCTCGTCGGGGCCGGCTCGAGCCGGTGCGTCGACGTGCCTGGTGCGACGCAGACCAACGGCACCCAGGTCGCGCTGTGGGACTGCAACGGCGGCACGAACCAGCTGTGGACATCCAACTCCGACAATGAGATCCGGGTCTACGACGCGTCCTGCCTGGACGCCTACGGCCAGGGCACCAGCCCCGGCACCCGGGTCGTGATCTGGACCTGCAACGGCGGGGCCAACCAGAAGTGGGCGTTCAACGCCAACGGGACCATCGTGGGTGTCCAATCCGGACTGTGCCTGGACGCCACCGGCAGCGGCACCGGGAACGGCACGCTCATCCAGCTGGCCACCTGCACCGGCGCGAACAACCAGAAGTGGGCCAGAAACTGACCCCCGCCACGAGGGACGGCGCCGTCCAGCGCCGTCCCTCGTGGACATCCCGGTACGAGCCGTGACCCGCCGAACCCGTCCCGGCGCCCAGTTCCGCCGTCGGCCCCGGAAGCACGAGGTCGCGAGGCTGCGACCGGTGTTCCCTCGTTCCCTTATGACAAAAGCACTTCGTTGCGCTAGGCCGACTCCCGCACGACCAGTTCGGTGTCCAAGACCACACGGCACGGCGTCGCCGAGCCGTTGATCATCGCCAGCAGCTCGCGGGTCATCCGGGCGGCCATCTCCTCGATGGGCTGGCGCACCGTGGTGAGCGGCGGCTCGGTGCGGCGGCTGAGCGGCAGGTCGTCGAACCCGATGACGGCCACGTCGTCCGGAACCCGCCGCCCGGCCCGGTGCAACGCCCGCAGCACGCCGACCGCCATCAGGTCCGAGGCGGCGAAGATGGCATCGACATCGGGCCTGCGATCCAGCAACCGGGCCGTGGCGTGCTCACCGGAGGCCTGGCCGAAATCGCCGAACACCACCAGGCCGCGGTCCGAGCGCCCGGCATCCGCGACCGCCTGCCAGTAGCCCAGCAACCGGTCCGTGCCGACGGTCATGTCCTGCGGCCCGGCGACCGTGGCGACACTGGTCCGCCCGGCCGTGATGAGATACCGGGTGGCCCGGTCCGCGCCGCCGCGGTTGTCGGCGTCCACATAGGAATGCCGGTCGGATCCCCCGCAGTGGGCGGGCCGTCCGCCGAACACCAGCGGAATGTCCAGCCAGTCCAGATCCAGCGGGCGGCGGCCGTGCATGCTGATCACGAGGGCGCCGTCCACATGCCTGCCCTTGAGGTACTGCACGACGGACGTCGGGCGATCCTCGGCAGGGGAAACGGCGATCAGCACCAGCTGCGTACCGGAGGCGGGCAGTTCCTTGCGCACCCCGGACACCGCCTGCATGAAGTACGGATCAGCGAACAGCTTCAGCACGTCCTCGCACACGACCAGGGCGATGGACCCGGTGCGCGGCGGGGCGGCCATCCTCGCCGCCCGCTGGCGGGCATAGCCGAGCGCCACCATGGTGGACTCGACCTGTGTCCGGGTCTCCGGGCGGACCCCGGGGAAACCGTTGAGCACCCGGGACGCCGTCGCGACCGAGACCCCGGCGGCACGCGCGACATCGGCCAGCGTCGGACGGAGAACGGGCATGTCGACCGCGGACACGTTCGACCTCCAAGACATCGTCGTCCAGTGAAAGTCTGCCGTCCCGTCCAGCATAATCTGTGGGCGGGTAAAAGAAAGGGTGCCCGCCGGAGTGATCTCGACGGCGGGCACCCGGCGGGTCCGCGCGGGCTCCGCGGCGCGACACCAGGAAGTCGCGGCCGGTCAGGACGAACCGGGCATTCACCCTGCCGCGCAGACCTTGTTGTTGAGGTAGAAGACCGTCGGGGACGGCGACTGTCCTGTGCTGGTGCCGTTGAGCCCCAGGGACACCGTGCCGCCGCCGGCCGCGATCGAACCGTTCCAGCTCGCGTTGGCCACGGTCACGTTCGATCCGGTCTGGCTCCAGGTACCGTTCCAGCCACTTTGGACCGATTCACCGGCATCCGGCCAGGTGAACGTGAGCGCCCAGCCGTTGACCGCGGTCGCGGCCCGGTTGGTGACCGTGATGTTCGCGCCGAAACCGCCCGGCCAGCTGTTGGTCAGCTCATAGCGCACGGCACAGGTCGCGTTCGAGGGCGGTGGCACCGTGAACGTGACCGGTGACGACGGCAGTGACGGATTGCCTTGCGTATCCAAAGTCACCACGTTGTAGGTGTAGGTCGCGCCGATGGTCAGCCCGGTCAACCCCACAGATGTGGCCGTCGTCGTGGCCACCAGCGAGCTTCCGTTGCCGGTCAACTGATAGACCTGGTACTTGCCCACCGGGTTGCTGCCCGGCGTACCAGCCGGCCAGCTCAGCGTTGCGGTGCCTGAGGTGTTCGACGACGTGTCGGACTTCAGGTTCGACACGGCCGGCTGGCCGGGCGCGCCAGGCGCGGTCCCGCCCGGACCACCACCACCTGGCACCTGGAGCACCGTGAGCGAGTACGGCGCGACGGTGACCGAAGCGGCCGACGACTGCGTGCTGCTCGTGATCGAGGTGGCGTTGTTGGCCAGCGTGAACACGGTTGGTGATCCGGATAGCGTGAAGTTGTTGTAGGTCAGGTTGACCGTGTAAGTGGTACTCGGGTCCTCGTTGTCCACCAGCACGTTGACCCCACCGTTCGCACGACGCACAGCGTGCACGCGTAGCAAGGGACTCGTCGACGAGGAGGTGACCATCTGATCGCCGGGCGCGGCGAGCCGGGACAACATCTGGATGCCGTAGTACGGGGAGAACGGTGTGTTCACCGGTGGTTCGGTGACACCGCTGGAGTTGCCGCCGCTGGAGAAGATGCCCTGGTCGCCGTAGTCCTGCATGCCGTTGACGATGCTGGGCGTTCCGGGGCCGTTGTGCTCGTTCCACCAGTCCACGTTGGCGGTTCCGTTCTCCAGCCACGTCATGTACATGTCGGCGGCGAACAGCGCGGCCGGATGGGTGTCCATCGCGATGGTGGAGTTCGCCTCGGTGACCACGATCTTCACGTTCGCCGGGTTCACGTGCGCGTACTGCTCGATCTGCGAGCGCAATGCCGATGTGATGGCCGGGATGCCCGCCGGGGCGGTCAGCATCTGCGCCACATTCGC
>CBIMJO010000745.1:0-5538 GCA_966244135.1 uncultured Actinocrispum sp.
AGGACACGCTCGAACCGCAGCACCGAGTCCGGCCAGCCATGCAGCAGCACCACGACCGGCGCGCCGGGAACCGCGGACCTCTGGTGGATCACCCGCAGTTCGGTGCCATCCGACTGCACCGTCACCCAGGGGTACTCGCCGATGCGACCCTCGTGCCCGCCCCAGTCATACCCGTTCGCCCAGCGTTCGAGCAGTTCGTCGAGCCGGGTCGCGGTGATGCCGCGCGTCCCGTCGTCACTCCACGGGGTCGTGACACGCCGCGTCCACTGAAGTCTTTCCCGCATTTCGGAAGTCATGTGTATCAGCGTACACATGGAAGTGTATGCTCGTACACATGACTTTGCGTGACGCGGCGGCGACCCGGCAGCGAATCCTGGAGCACGCGCGACGCCAGTTCGCCCACCACGGGTACACCGCGGTCACGGTCAAAGGCGTCGCCGACGCGGCCGGGGTGTCACCCAACCTCATCACGCGGTACTTCGGCGGCAAGGACGGGCTTTTCCTGGCCGCGACCCGGGTGGAGATCCCGGTCGCGGACTCCTTCGACGGCGACCGGTCCGAACTGGGTTCGCGGCTCGCGGCGAGCATCGTCCGTCGCTGGTTCGGCGCACCCGGGGAAGACCCGCTGCTCGTGCTGCAACGCGCGTCCGGCGAACGCCCGGAAGCGGCGGAAGCGCTGGCCGTATTCCTCGACACGAACTCGCTGGAACCATTGCACCGCTACCTGCGCGAAAGCGGGCTGGACGACGCGGACGCCCGCAGCCGGGCCGCCGCGATCGACGCCTTCGTCCTCGGCGTCTCGACCCGCCGCCGGATCCTCCGCGCCCAGCTCGGCGACCCCGCGGATCTCCAAGCCTGGCTGAGCGCCACCATCCAACGCCTGGCCGACGGATGACGCCCTCACCCTCGGCGCGGCCTCGCGATCGCCGCATTTCCGACGCGCAGCGGATCAGCACCTGAACAGCGAAAACCGGCTCATCCGTCGCGAACTTGTTCGTCACACGCTGCGTCGATTTCATCGCCGTCCGACGTGTGCCGGCGGTCCGCGCGATCGGCAGGAATTCTCCGATCAAATCGGTCGCGAACTCAGCCACCGCTCCGAACAGACCAGCACCGTAACCGCTGCCGGATTCTCCGGCGACCTGCCGGGCGTGATGGCGGATCCGCGCCGGCGTGAGGGGAATCAGATCAAGACAGACGTCGACCGATTTACCCAGATCAGGGCGTACGTCGCCGAGGGCGTTGGCCAGCGACCGCAGCGGATCGTCCGGCCGGACAGGCAAAGCCGCCAGCGGCAGGTGTGCCGGACGGGCCAACACACGCTCCGCGCGTGCAACTTGCAGATTCGCGTTGCTCCCTGTCGCCGTTTCCGGCTTCACGGTGGCTCCTCCTCCCACAGATCGGCGATTCATCCGAGTCACGGCACGAGAGCCTCCATTTGATGCAAGCGGACAGCCGTGCACCAGCCGCACCCGCCCCAGCTGATGTGCGAACGCCAGCACCGCCAACGTCGAGACCGGCGAACGTTTCAGTCAACCTGAACGACGTCATGGAACCGCCCTTCCCAGCTTGCCCCCGCCATGAAGTGAGGCAAGCGCGCAAGCAGCAGGCTTCCATTCGTGCTGGATGGAGATCGACGATGCGGCGCATCGAACCGACAGCAGCGCGGAAGTGGAACGGGTTATCGCGCCGGCGGTTGGCGAACGCTGCGTCGCCGGACGACCGGTCAGCGGCATTTGCGGATGTCGGCCTGTAGGTGTTACCGGTTCGTGTGTCCGTCAGCCGCCACTCGGCGACACCTGGTGAACCGTCGCACGACCGGCAGGAGATGACTGACCGGCATCAGGTGTCGCCGTGCCTCGCGGGTTTCTTCGTCGTGCCCGTCCATCCGGCGTCGAGCAAGGCGAAGATCCGGTCGAGTGCGGACTCAGCGTCGTCCCGCCCTCGGACGAGGGTGACGGCTTCGAGGGCGAAATGGGCTAGCGCCTGGCAGCCGGCATCGTCCTCGGGTAGTCCGGTATCGGCGGCGATCGCCGAGGCCAAGGCGTTCTCGTGGCGCAGCCACATGCGGCGAAAGTGCTCACGGAGTGCGGGAGTGGTGTCGATCAGGCGGAGGAAGTCGGCGAGGCGCGGGTCGGTGCGGACCTGCCGGGAGCGTTCGTCGCGCAGCAGCTGGCGCAGCGCCTGGGGGATGGACTGGCCGGCAGGGCGCTCGCGGACAGCGGTGACGAGCGCGGTCTCGTGGTCGGCGTCCTGGTCGAAGACCAGTGCTTCCTTGCCGTCGGGGAAGTGTTTGAACAGGGTGGCCACCGAGACGTCGGCGGTGTCGGCGATCTCCCGCACGCCGACCGCGTCGTAGCCCCGCTCCAGGAACAGTTCCAGTGCGGTGTCGGCCAAAGCCTGGCGAGTGGCGGCCTTCTTGCGCTCGCGGCGTCCTGTCCCGGTCATGTCCCCACCCTAACCTCTGTGTTGAACAGGTCAAAACATAGAACCGATCGACTTTTTGAACAATTCTATGTATGGTGCGAGCCACCGGACCCCGTCCGGCCTGCTCACATCGGCGACGAACACGCCGCCACAGCACCCGTGGAAAGGACTCACCTCATGACGACCCCACCCCGCATCGCCATCGTCGGCGGCGGCCCCGCCGGCTTGATGTGCGCCCGCGTCCTGCAGGGACACGGCTTCCAACCGGCGGTGTACGACACGGACACCGCCGTGGACTCCCGAGACCCGGGAGGAACGCTCGACCTGCACGCCGACGCTGGCCAGATCGCGTTGGAGGACGCCGGGCTGATGGACGCATTCCTGGCATTGGCCCGGATGGAGGGCCAGGCCAAGAGCCGCCGCGACCGCCATGGCACCGTCCTGGCCGAGTTCACCCCCGCCGAGGGCGACGATGCCGCTCCCGAGATCGACCGCGTCCAGCTGCGGACCATGCTGTACGAGCACCTGGCGCACGGCACAGTCCACTGGGGACACAAACTGGTGCGCGCGACCCCGCTCGGAAGCGGGACACACCGCTTGGACTTCGCCAACGGCGCCAGCACGGAAGCCGACCTCGTCATCGGCGCCGATGGCGCGTGGTCGCCGGTTCGCCGACTGCTCACAGATGCGGTGCCGCAGTACCTCGGCGTCCACTTCCTCGACGCCAGATACGACGACGTGGACACCCGGCACCCCGAAGTCGCCGCGATCGTGGGTGAGGGCCACATGTTCTCCAGCGACGGCGACGGCCGCGCGGTGATCGTCCAACGCAACAGCAACGGTGTGGTCCGCGGCTACCTAGCCTTCCGCGCCGAACTCGACTGGCACGTCACGGCCGGCGTGGACCTCACCGACCGCGAGGCAGTCCGGTCCCACTTGCTGCGGGAGTTCAGCGCATGGTCCGCAGTCATGCGTCCGCTGATCACCGACAACGACGGCGACTACGTGCAGCGCAGCTTCTGGGCCCTGCCCGCTCCGCTGACCTGGGACCACCTCCCCGGTGTCACCCTGATCGGCGACGCCGCCCACCTGATGGCGCCGTTCGGTGGCCACGGCACGAATCTGGCGTTGCTCGACGGCGCGGAACTCGCGCACGCCATCAAGAAGGAGAGCAGTCTCGACGACGCGGTCGCACGCTACGAGGCAGCGATGTTCCCACGCTCCGGGGAACTCGCCGTAAGCTCGAACACCGCGCTCACGCGGTTCTTCGCCACGACGTCCCCGGACGCCCCGCACCTTCCCCCGGACCACGCGCGGGAACACGAGAACTACCAGACCAGGGCAGCGGAATACCGACGCCGGCAAGCCGAAAACGAGTAGCAGAATGCATGCACCGCAAGCCGTAGCCAGGCCCCGGCGAGGAACCGGGCCTCGACTGCGTACCACGAACAAGCCGGCCAAACACCCGAACATCGGCACGACAGGACGTCGCGGCGAACGGTGAGTGCAGGTCGATCTCATCGCCGCGAACGCGAGGGCCGGCAGAAGCGATGCATGTCGGTTGCCTCAGCCGCCCAGTCCCGGACGTGTTGGCAACCACCCCTTCCTTTCGATGTCCGTAGCAGACAGCCAGGGTCAGGAGGCGGTCGCTTTCGCCCGGGTGAACGCGTCGGCGAACTCGCGCATGTCGGCGACCTTTCCCTCGAGCTTGATCGAGTTGCCGCCGACGGACACCGTCATCACCCCGGCCAGCCCGAACCGCTTGACCTCGATCGAGTCCACCGCAGGCAGCGGGACGACGCTGAGGATCTCAGTGATCTCCTTGATCTGACCACCGAGACTGACCCGGACCGCCATCGTGACCAGACTGGTCGGTGTGACCGCGAGCGCACCCGGGCTGCCGAGCTGGAGCTGCACGGCGGCGGCCGCGTCGTGCTGTCGGCCGACCACCGAACCACCGATCATGCCGGCGATCCCGCCGGCGCTCGCTGTCGACGCACCTCGGGGTTTCGCGAACGTCGCCCCCAGCAGCGGCTCCGGCACCTTCCCTTGCGCCGCCGCGACGATCTGCTCCCGATGATTGGACACTGTTTCTCCCCTTTGGCGAATGGCATTTCTCGCCGGACAACCCAACCACGGCCAAGGTCACATTGCCGCTCCCGCGATCGCGAAGGCGGAGGCGACTGCCCATAAGCGCAACCCTTCGTACGGGTGCCTCGATACCCCCGGCCGATCGATCACCGGCGGAATCGGGCAACACGGGAACCGCGGGGACCCAGCGCGTCGTGGTCCAGCCGGTCGTGCAGGTCGATCCCGCCGCCATCACCCCGCGCCGTCACCACCGAGGCCACGACGTCAGCGGTGTCGGCTCGGCAGTTTGTTGTGCGGTGTCCAGGGGACTCAGGATCTTCCTCTCCGGGTCTGGGTACTCGGGACGGGCAGCCCGAGTAGACCGAGCATGGCGACCAGTGCGAAGTCGAAGTGGTTGATCGCGTCGGCCACGATGCGGATGAACAACGTGATGGTCCGGAACGGCTTGGCCATGACCAGGGTCACTGTCGACTGGCCCGCTCCGCTGTGCGGGTGGTGAGGTCGAGTTGGGTGGTCTGGGTGAGGCGGTTGCGTTTCTTCGCCTTCCCTATCTTGGGTCCAATCGCTCTCAGGGTGGTTGAGTCCTCCGAACAAGGACTGCCCGCGGTTACGACCCGGCCAGACCGGTGGTGTGCATGGACGAGAAGCCCTGCCAACTCCTGGCGCACGCCCGCGACCCGATCCCCGCCACACCCGGACGGGATCCCCAGCAGGACAGCGAGTACGTCCGCCACGGCACCTGCTCGATCTTCTGCCGGGTCGAACCCCCGCGCGGGTGGCGGCGGGTGGACGCCCACCCCCAGCGAACCAAGATCGACTGGGCCGGACAGGTCAAACGACTCCTGACCGTCGACTACCCCGACGCCGAGAAAGTCGTGCTGGTGACGGACAACCTCAACGCCCACACCATCGGATCCCTCTACGAGGCCTTCGACCCAGCCACCGCGTTCGCACTGGCTCAGCGTCTGGAGATCCACCACACCCCCAAACACGGATCCTGGCTCAACATCGCCGTGCGAC
>CBIMJO010000746.1:0-5537 GCA_966244135.1 uncultured Actinocrispum sp.
GAACCCGAGAGCGGCCGGGTGCTGCTCGACGGAACGTCCATTGTGGAGCTGGACGTCCTGGCGTTGCGCCGGCGGGTCGGGCTGGTCGGGCAGCGTCCGGTTCTGCTGACCGATCTCGTCGCTGACGAGCTGCGAATGGGAGCGGAAGTGCCGGATTCCCGGATCGACGACCTGCTGTCGCAGGTGGGTCTGTCCGCGGAGTTCGCCGGCCGCGGAACGGGCGACTTGTCCGGCGGCGAGGCGCAACGTGTGTGTCTGGCGCGTGCTTTGGCTGTGGAACCTGAAGTGTTGCTTTTGGACGAACCAACGTCCGCTTTGGACGGTCTGAACGCTGCGGTGATCGGCGACTTGGTACACGCCCATGTGGGTTCCGGTGGATCCGTTGTCCTGGTATCCCATGACCGCGGCATCGTACGTTCGCTTGCTGATCAGGTTGTTGTTCTGGACAAGGGGCAACTCGTCGCTGCCGGCGCTCCGGACGAGGTCGAGTATCTGGAGGCTCAGTGACCAGCGGTGTTTCCGTGCCCAGTTGGGCAGGCGTTGGTGCGTCGTTGCTTCTGGTGGCGCTCACTGCGGTGGTGGCCTACCGGGAGCGCCTCGGGTTGACGCGTGAACTCGTTGTGGCATCAGCCCGTGCCGGTGTTCAACTGGTGGCTGTGGGGGCCGTGCTGCTCGTTGTGTTCCGGCACACCGGGCTACCGGGCGCGTTCGGGTGGGTGATCATGATGATCGTCGTTGCCGGACAGGTCGCCGGGAGACGTGGCGCAGGGGTGCCTCATGCCCGCCGTGCGGCCACTGTGGGTGTCGCCGTCGGAAGTGTGCTCACCCTTGGCTCGTTGGTGCTGCTCGGTGTGATCTCCACCGAGGCTCGGGTTGTCGTCCCGGTTGGCGGCATGATCGTGTCCGCTGCGATGGTCGCCGCGGGGATCACGCTGCGGCGGATCCGAGAAGACACCAAGCAGGCCCGGGCGGCGATCGAGGCTCGCTTGTGCCTTGGTTTGTCCGCGCACCAGGCTTTTAAGCCGCACCAGCAGTCCGCGTTGCGGACAGCGCTGCTGCCATCCATCGACTCGACGAAGGTTGTCGGGTTGATCAGCCTGCCCGGGGCGATGACCGGCCTGATCCTGGCGGGCGTCGACCCGCTCACCGCGATCCGCTATCAGATCGTCGTGATGTACATGCTGCTGGCCGCGAACGCACTCGCGGCGCTCACCACCGCGAGACTCAGCGAACGTGCCTTGTTCGACGAAGCCCACCGGCTCGTCGAGATCTCGTAACCATCCAGAAAGGACGGCCGACGATGTTGTCTTGGGGCGTCATCCTTTACGGGGCCGCGTTGTCTGCGGTCCTGGCCGTACTGCTGGTGCTCCTTGCCGCCCGGGAACGCCGTCCGTCGGTCCTCGCCGCGATCGCGGCAGGAGCGATTGCCGGGCCGGTGGCATGGAATGCGATCCTGCGTGCAGTCAACGGCAACGAGTTCTTTGTGGACGCTCCCATCCCGTTCTTCCCGGTGAGCTGGCAGGACACTGGATCGGGTGTCTTCGCCGTCGCCGCCCTGGCAGTGGTCCTGGGCTTCGGCCCGCTGCGGGCGGCAGCAGGCCGCCGGCTCGCGCTGCTGACCGTCCTCGGCGCGTTCGCCGCGCTGGTGGTCGACGTGTACCTCTACTGACATTATTTGCTGTGCAACAACTGAATTGCCGTCAGAAAATAGCCAACAGGTCAATTCGCGGGGATCAAAACACCGTTCGCGTAAATGCCCTGAAGGGGGCCATTCGTACTGCTCCATGCGGGCGGGCAAACGGGCCAACCCGCGTTGAGCCGGACGCATCTTGCCGCATGGACTGCCTACTGGTTAGCGTTTTGCCCTCGTCAGGGGGAATGCAACCATGGTTTCACTGTCGATCTTGACCGGGAACCGCGGCCGTTCCTTGGTGATCTGATGAAGACGCGGAGGAGCAGTCATGTCGTCAGATACGGGGTTCGTAACGTCGATTTCAGACATCTCACGAAGACGATTACTCACATCGATCGGATTGGCCGGCGCGGCGATCGGGGTGGGGGTCGCCCCTGCTCACGCCGAGCCTGACACGTCATCGGCGCATCCCGGTGATCCGGAGTCCTGGCGGCACTTGTTCGTACTGGACCGCGATCCGCTGTTCATGAACGTCGGCACAGTCGGCTCGCCACCGCGCGAGGTTCTGCGAGCTGAGACAGACCAATTGGAACTCGTTGCGCGGCAAGCCTTGAGCAACTACCACGGCACGTTCGACGACGTGCGAGGTCGCGTTGCGCCCGGTTTCGGTTGCGACGTCGACGAGTTGTTCATATCGGGCAACACCACCGACGGCATCGGCACGGTCCTTGCCGGACTCGTGCTCGGCGCCGGTGACGAAGTGCTGACCACCAACCACGAACATCCCGCGGTCAACACCCCGCTCGCGATCCTGCACAACCGCCGCGGTGTGGTGATCAAGCGTGTGGCTTTGCCGGTAGGCAATCAGCAGCGGGCCGAGGACTACGTGACGCTGTTCGAGAACGCGATCACGCCGAAGACCAAGGTATTGCTGTTCTCCGCGCCGATCTTCCGTACCGGGACCATGCTGCCCATCCGGCTGATCGCCCAGATGGCACAACGACATGGCCTGACCACAGTAGTCGATGGCGCACACGTGCCAGGGCTGTTCGCCTACAACTACCGCGAGCTGGGCGTGGACTTCTTGGCTGGCTCCGGCGGCAAGTGGCAATGCGGCCCGGCTCGTACTGGCGTGCTTTACCTGCGCAACAAGGTGATCAACGCTTACAACCCGAACCCCCTATCGGAGTTCTGGCCGACCATCACCTCAACCCAGGGGTACCCGGACGCTGGCCTGCCGCCACGCTCGACAACGTCTGTTGCCAGCTACGACATCGCCGCACTTCTGCAGGACGTGGGTAACCCAAGCCTCGCGCAGATCACGGGGTTCGCTAAGGCCTGCGAGGTCTGGGACCGTCTGGGCCGCTCCACCGTCCAGCGCTACTCGGTCGGCCTGGCGAACAGGCTCAAGGAGGGCATCGTCGGGCGTTGGGGCATCGGCTCGTTGTATTGCCCAAAGGATGACGCGCGTCTGTTGAGCGCGATCACCGCGTTCAACCCGTTCGCCAACCCCACTGACGTGATGGATCTCAACAAGGCCAACACGTTCGTCACCCGGTTGCACGACGAGCACCGCATCACGATCCGCACCACGATCGTCCCGGTCATCGGCGCACCCGCCGCGCACAACGCGATCCGTGTGTCCACCCACCTGTTCCACAACCGCCGCGACGTGGACCGGTTCATCGACGCCGCATGGCGCCTGTCCCGCGCCATGGCCTGAGGAGCGCCCGTGTCCGACATCGAAGTCACCCATGGCCAGTTGTGGCGTTATCTCCTGATCGTGCTCGGCATCTCCGCGCTGGTGTTCGCCGGCGTGGGCGTGGCCAACAGCAGTTTGAACCCGTACGTCTACGACCAGTCCGCGATCGACATCGCCGGCAAGGGCCTGGCTGAGGGCAAGAACCTCGCCAACTACGACCCCAACGTCGACCTGCGCATGTTGCGGCAGTCCCAGATCGAGCACATGACGACCACCCCGGACGTCGTCATCTTCGGCGGCAGCCGCTGGCAGGAAGCCCGCTCGGAGATCATTCCCGGCGGCCACAACGTGTTCAATGCCTTCGTCAGCAACGACCAGGTCGAGGACATGCTCGCGATCACGAACATCCTCGACAAGGCCGGCCGGCTGCCCAAGACCATGGTGTTCAGCCTGAGGTTCGTTTCCCTGCAACCGGTCGCCGACCGCCAGACCTACGACTGGAAGCAATGGGGGTCGCAGTACGCGGAGATGGCGGACAAGCTCGGCGTCAGCGCCACGTCCTATCTGGACCGTGCGCCTATCCAGCAGTGGTCCGGCACGTTCAACATGCCCGGCCTGTTCACCCGCGTCCAGCAGTTGCAGACCGCCAAAGCGGCACCGACGCTGACCACCGAGCAGCAGACGCAGAGCCTGGACATCATCGCCGCAGACGGCTCGTTGCACTGGTCGAAGTCGAGCGAGGCGAAGTTCACCAAGACCTATGTGGACAAGATGGTCGACGACGAGATCCTGCGCGCCGGGCCGACCAAACCCGCCATCGACCCGGACCTCGTGGCGGTCATGGGCAAGCTGATCGACTGGCTGCACGCCAAGAACGTGCGCGTGGTCATCGCCCAGACGCCGTACCACCCCGACTACTGGAAGCGGATCCAGAGCTACCCGTTCAGCAAGACGTTGCACGGACTGGAAGCGGTCGCCACCAAGTTGGCCGCAGAACACGGTGCGGTCGCTGAGAACCATTACGACCCGGTCAACTACCCGAACTGCGTGCCGGCCAACTTCGTGGACCACATCCACCCCCGTCCGCCGTGCCTGGCCGACATGTTCCAGCAGCTGCCCGACCTCCTGTCAGGAGGCAAGTCGTGACGTTCACCTCCTACCAGTTCCTGTTCTTGTTCCTGCCGATCGTGGTCGCCGGCTACTACCTCGTGCGTCGCCTGATCTCCCAGCGGGCCGCGGTGTTGTGGCTTGTGCTTGCCTCGCTGGGGTTCTACGCCACCCAGGGCACGAGTTACCTGATCATTCTGATCGCCTCGGTGGCGGGGAACTTCCTGCTGGCCTGGCTGATGATCACTCGTCCGAGTGGCAGTAGGGCACGGCTGATTACACTGATCGCTGGGGTAGTCGCCAACCTCGTTCTGCTGGGCGCCTACAAGTACACCGGCTTTCTCGCCGAGAACATCAACGCCATCCTCGGCACCACCCTGTCAACCGCAGTGCCGAAGACACCGATCGGGCTGTCGTTCTACACCTTCATCCAGATCGGGTTCCTGCTGGACGCCTACGTCAACCGGACCACGCGCCCGGGGATCGTCGACTACGCGCTGTTCGGCACTTTCTTCCCTTATGTCACAGCGGGTCCGCTCGTGCGGCCGGGCGAAGTGTTCGGCCAGCTGGAGAACCCGGACCAGAAGCGCACCGTGGCGACCAGGATCGTGGTCGGCGGCACCATGTTCACGATGGGCCTGTTCAAGAAGACCGTCCTGGCGGACAACATCGCGCCCTACGCCACCACCTTGTTCACCACCGCCTCCGGACACGATGCGATCGGCGTCGGCAACGCGTGGCTGGGCATGCTCGCGTTCACCCTCCAGTTGTACTTCGACTTCTCCGGCTACACCGACATGGCCCTGGGTATCGGCTACATGCTCGGCTTCCGGTTGCCGGCCAACTTCAACTCGCCGCTGAAGGCCACCAGCATCATCGACTTCTGGCGCCGCTGGCATATGACCATGACCCGGTTCTTCACCGACTACATCTACACACCACTGGCTACGAAACTCATGCGCCGCAGCGTCCGCCGGTCCTCCTCGGCGGCCGTCCGGGTGCTGCTCGTGCTGTGCCTGCCGGTCGTCGTAACGTTCCTGCTCGTCGGCCTCTGGCACGGCGCCGGATGGGGCTTCGTGATCTGGGGCGCCATCC
>CBIMJO010000747.1:0-5534 GCA_966244135.1 uncultured Actinocrispum sp.
GATGGCCCACTTGAGCACGCGGGCGTTCTCGCTGAATCCCGGCCAGAGGAACCGGCCGTCCTGCCCGCGGCGGAACCAGTTGACGTAGAAGATCTTCGGCAGTTTCGCGGTGTCGGCATGTTTGCCGGTGTCGATCCAGTGCTGGAAGTAGTCCCCTGCGTGGTAGCCGATGAACGGCAGCATCGCCATCGGATCCCGCCGGACCACACCGACCTGGCCGGTGGCCGCGGCGGTGGTCTCCGAGGAGAGGGTGGCGCCGAGGAACACTCCGTGCTGCCAGTCGCGGGATTCGGCGACAAGGGGGACGGTGGTGTCGCGGCGGCCGCCGAAGAGGATCGCCGAGATCGGCACTCCGTTGGGGTCGTCCCATTCCGGGGCGGCGATCGGGCATTGCGCGATCGGGGTGCAGTAGCGGGAATTGGGGTGCGCGGCGAGTTCGTGGCTCGCGAGCGTCCAATGTTCGCGCTTCCATGTGGTGAGGTGGTCCGGCGGGGCCTCGGAGTACCCTTCCCACCACACGTCCCCGTCGTCGGTCAGCGCGACGTTGGTGAAGATCGAGTTTCCTTTGTAGAGGGTGCGCATCGCGTTCGGGTTGGTCCGCCAGCCGGTGCCGGGAGCGACGCCGAAGAACCCGTTCTCCGGGTTGACCGCGTAGAGCCGGCCGTCCTCGCCGAAGCGCATCCAGGCGATGTCGTCGCCCAGGGTCTCGACCTTCCAGCCGCGCAAGCTGGGTTCGAGCATGGCCAGGTTGGTCTTGCCGCATGAGCTCGGGAACGCGGCGGCGATGTAGTGGACCTTGTTCTGCGGCGAGGTGAGCTTGAGGATCAGCATGTGCTCGGCCAGCCAGCCTTCCTGGCGGGCGATGACCGAGGCGATCCGCAGTGAGTAGCATTTCTTGCCCAGCAACGCATTGCCGCCGTAGCCCGAACCGTAGCTCCAGATCAGCCGTTCCTCGGGGAACTGGGTGATGTACTTGGTCTGGTCGCAGGGCCAGGGCACGTCTTCCTGGCCCGGCTTGAGCGGCGCGCCGACAGAGTGCAGGCACCGCACGAAGTCGGCGTCCTGGCCGAACAGCGCCAGAGCTTTCCTGCCCATGCGGGTCATGATGTGCATCGAGGCGACCACGTACTCCGAGTCGGTGATCTCCACGCCCAGCATCGGTTTCTCCGCCGTGAGCGGTCCCATGCAGAACGGGATCACGTACATGGTCCGGCCGGCCATACTGCCCCGGTAGTGCTCGGTCATGATGACCTTCATGTCCAGCGGGTCCATCCAGTTGTTGGTCGGACCGGCGTCGGCCTCCTCGCGTGAGCAGATGAACGTGCGGTCCTCGACCCTGGCGACGTCGCTGGGATCCGAGGCGCACCAGAACGAATTGGGCTTCTGCCGCAGCCGCACGAAGGTCCCCGCCTTGACCAGCTTGGTCGTCAGCGTCCGCCACTCCTCCTCCGAGCCGTCGCACCACACCACCCGGTCCGGGGTGGTCAGCTCGGCGACCTGGCGCACCCACGCCAGCAACACATCATGCGTGGTCGGTGCCTGATCCAGGCCGGAAATGGTGACTGCGGTCATCGTGAACGTCTCCTTGCGGGGCTGCCCCGGGGCTCGTCGCTCGGTCAGCGGGAACGCGTGTCGTGGGTGTGGTGGGCTGGCTGGTGAAGCGCCTCCGTCGCAGCGGCGGCGACCCGGACCGTCAGAACAGGATCCGGCCATGGCGGTAACAGCTCGTGCGGCCGGGTGGCCTCGACGAGTGCCAGCGCGCAGGCGTGGTGCACCTCGACGTCCAGTGCGGCGCCGCTGGTTTGGGCGAGCGCCCGCAGCAGGCCCGGCAACGCCAGCAGCGGGTCGCGGTCGCGGTCCGGGGCGATCACGACGGGCCCGTCGTCCGCGGGGAACACTCCGAGGCCGGCTGTGCGGCTGAGCAGGTCGACGACGACATCGGCACCCGCGACGACCCGCCGCAACGGGAAGGTGATCGCGTCGGCCGGATTCCAGGTGGTGATGTCACCGATCCCGACGGCCATCAGCAACGGGCGCAGGCTCGGCATGGCGTCCGCGCCGATGACGACGGCCTTGCTGGCGCCGCAGGCACGGCCGGATCGGCTCAGCGTGGTCAACAGGGACGCGGCCAGCGCGATCGCGGTCGTGTCCTGATCGGTCAGGACAGGTATTCCACTCGTCAGGGCACGCGCCGTGGACGCGAACGCCTCGCGCACATGCGGCAGGAAGAGCACGCCGGTCTCGCGGGGAAGAGCGCGGAGTGCGGCCTGGGCTTCTTCTGGTTGGTCGCTATCGAGGGGAAGCGCGTGCACAGGCAGGCTTGCCAAGTCCTCGATCACAGCCGTGTAGCGGCCAAGCATCGGTTCGAGCTGAGCGTGGTGATCGGCGAGGGCGCTGCCGTCGCTGACCACCGCCACCACTCGACCGCGTGCGGTCACGAGGCGGGCTCCAGGCGCAGTTCCGCCAGCAGCCGCCTCTGTCGGAGCGTCAAATGCGTCAACACCTGACGTGCGGTCCGCAAGAGCGCGGCAACCTCGCTGGTGCTCAGCGAGTACTGCACGGTGTTGCCGGTACGGTGCGCGGCGACCAGTCCGATGCCTCGCAGCACCGCGAGCTGCTGAGACAGCCGCGACGCTCCGATCGCGATCGCGTCCAGCAACTGGCGCACCGTCTTGGGGCCCTCGTCCAGCAACTCCAGCACGCGAATACGCACCGGGTGTCCCAGGCCGCGGAACAACTCGGACTTCGCCTCATACAACGGCAACCCCGGCGAACTCACGGTCAACTCGCAAGCATCGCGTCGTCGAGCACCGCGCGATCCACCCAGCCGCTGGTGTCGATGCCGTGCCGAGCTGCCACGTCCAGCAAGTCACTGATCCTGGCGCCATGCAGGTGAACCTCGTAGTCATGGCCGGCCTGCCGCGCCTTCGCCAGCAACTGATCGGTCTCGACGACCTGGTCGCGCAAGACGGTGCTGAACTGGTCCATCGCCCCACCCCTTCTCCGGCACGCAGGCAGTGACATCCCACGCCAGTCAACGACTACATGATGTGCATAGTTCAATAATTTCGCAAGTGCTAGACCGTGCAAGAAGATGCACATCACACAAGGTGCGGCCACCCCGCCGGGCGACGAGCCAGGGATCAGCGGGGTGACCGCAGGTCATCCGCCCCCAGGCGCCACGTCCCGCCGCGGACGCACCACTCCCGGAGTCGTCAGGCCCGCCAGCAGCTCCAGCACCCGGATCCGCACGGGATGGCCCAGCGCCTTGAAGAACTCCGCCTTGAGTTGGGAGAGGGGCTGACTCACCACCCCTCCTCACGTGGTCGCACGGTTCAATAGTTGCCGACTTTAGCAAGTATGAAAACCTGCGGGTGCACGGGGTGTCGGCGTCAGGCGCTAGTCGTCCACTGTGCCGACTGTGTCCAACGGAGGATCTGTGGTCCTGCCTTCGTCGAGCAGACCCGAGCAGACACCGAATTCGTGCAACTCGGCGCAGACCGTGACCTGATAGCAGAACGCCACGATGTCGCCCTGCGACAACGCCTTCCAGCACAAGACATCGGCCAGCCGCACCGCTCGCGACGCCACTGCGGCCAGCGCACCCACCGGTGCGGTCTCCGCGTCCCGGCGCAACATCGCGACCTGGCTATCCGGCGACAGTGCCTGCAACCGTGACAGCAATACCGACAACTCCCCCGCAAGATAGTGCTGGGTCATCACCATCGCCGCCCAGCCTCTCGGCGCGGCTGCCGCGACTGTTTCGCCGGGACCACCATGCCCGCCACCTCCCCTGCGATGGGAGACCTCTGAGGCTAACCCTGTACGCCGCCCGGGACCAGCGGCCGGCACGCTGCGTCGATTCGGTTGCTGTCAGCCGCTCTGGTGCGGGTGGTCGGCCAGTTCGGCATCGGTGCAGTACTTCGCCAACTCGGCCCGCTCGAACAACTTGAGCAAGTCCTGCCACCGCGGCACGCCGCTTGAGCTCCCCGAGACGTTCCACTGCCGTCTGCATCTCCTCAGCCCGGCGGATGATGCCGACCAGATCGTTCATCGTCTGCTGCAGATCGGAATGCACCGAATATGGATTCTCGGCCACAGCAGAGTCGAACGGGGCCAGCGCGGCCTCGGCAGCAGCGTCCACATCAGACTGTGTGATCGCCGGGCGCCCACGAAGCGAGTCCGCATAGCGCGCCGCACCGAGCCCAGCCCGCCGCCCGAACACCAGCAGATCCGACAGCGAGTTCCCGCCCAGCCGGTTCGAACCATGCATCCCGCCGGAGCATTCACCCAGCGGCCCATAGGCCTGGCACACTAGAGGACGCGCTGTCCGGGTCGACCTCGATGCCGCCGATCACGTAGTGACAGGTCGGCCCGACCTCCATCGGCTCTGCCGTCAGTCAGGCGGCTGGCGATTGTTCAGCCCATGGACGCCGCGCACCCGCCCTCGGCCATAACGTCGTCAAACTCCTTCGCGTCACTGTCCAGCCGCTCCACGGCACTCACCAGCCGGCGCACCGCGACCGCGTCGCCATAGCGGAACCGCAGTGCGCTCACACACTGACGGAGCTGACCGATCGCGCGGCGGAGTTCCATGATCTCGGTTCGGAGCATGCCATCCCTCCACGACAGTTCGTCTGTATGCCCAGCAGGTCACTCGAAGTGGTGGTGCGCCCACTGGTGCAGGGCCTGGGTCGCGGCGTCGGCGATGGGGTTCCAGGCGGTGATCTCCCCGAACCCGGCGGTCACCAGCAACGGGCACAGGATCGGCAACATATCCGCCCCGGGCGATAACGATCTTGCTGGCGCGGCTCGTGGTGGCCAGCAGCGCGGCCGTCACGGCGATGGCCATGATGTCCTGATCGGTCAGGACGGGCAGCCCATTGGTCAGTGCTCACGCGCGGCAGGTGAGCTCGGGCCGGGGCACGGCGCCGACCTCTGATGACAGGCCGCGGAACTCGGCCTCGATCTGCAACGGGTCGCCGGTGTCCACGACCAGTGTCCGAGTGGGGAGACCAGCGACGTTCTCGATCAAGGACGCATACCGGCGCAACAACGGCTCCGCGGTGATGTCGCCGACCACCGCCGCACCCTGGGCCGGGCTCTTGTCAGTGATCACGAGTCACGCCCCCAGTGATGATCAGTCGTTGAGAGTGGCGGATTCCAATGTGGCGGTGTCCACCCAGCCGGTGGTGTCGATGCCATGCCGGGTAGCGAGGTCGAGCAGGTCGCGGACACGGGCGGCGTGCAGATGGGCCTCGTGGTCCTGGCCGGCTTGCCGAGCCTCGGCCAGCGCGGTGAGGCCTGCGGTGACTTACAAGTCGTTGCCGGCGTAGGAGAGGTTGAAGCTCTTGTTGGTCAGCGGGAAGTCGGGGACGATCGTGTCGGCCAGAGCGACCGGCAGCGCGGGCCAGTTGAAGAAGCTGGGATCCACGATCTTGACGCGGCTGAGCCTGCCGTCGGGACCGAGTTCGACGCGGTGCACGGTGGTGCCGCGCCAGCCCTCCACAATGCCCACCCCCGACCGTCCGGGA
>CBIMJO010000748.1:0-5528 GCA_966244135.1 uncultured Actinocrispum sp.
GCGAGGCGACGCGATCCGCGGTGTGAAGTCGCGAGAACGAGGTTGTTCAACGTGGTGAGGGTGGCCGGGGTGGTCTTTCCCGCGCTGTCTCGCCTTGCTCGGTACACCTCGGCGAGCAGATTGCCGGCCGCCTCGTCCTCCGCCAGCCTCATCAGCGTGTTGGCCAGGTTCTCCTTCGCCTGCAACGTGCTCGGATGCCCCGGGCCGTAGCCGCGCGTGAGCCTCATGACCGACTCCTGCTGGATCTTCCTGGCCTGGCTGTAGTCGCCCTGCCCGAAGTGCGCGGCGCCGAGGCCTACCAGTACCGCCAGCCGAATGTCCTCGTCGGCCTGCAGTGTCTGTTTGCCCAGGATCTCGAAGGAGTGCAGCGCCGCCTTGGTGTCGCCGAGCTCGTAGTAGGCACGTCCGGCCTCGTTCAGCATGTGCCACTCCAACCGACCAGGCGACCATTCGGGCGTCGTCGCGAGAGCCACGGCGTGCGGCAACTCCAGTGACATGGCCCTGAGGTGCTGGAACCGGCCACGGGTGGCCTCCAGGGAGTCACCGAGCGACTCACACGCCTGATCGTGCAGCCGCTTGCGATAGGTGCTCGGAAACAGGAACCGCGCTGCCCGCCCGACCAGCGCGTGGACGGTGTGGACGTCGTCCCCGAGGTCACTGGCAAGCCCTCGGCTGCACAGCTCGGCGAAGCCCGCCCGAGCGGTCGTCTGATCGCCCGCCAGGCCGAGCGGGATCGGCGCCGCGCCAAGAACGCTGGCCGTCGCGAGCACTTGCCGCCCCGCGTCGGACAGAGCCGCGTGGCTACGTGTGATGATGGAACTGAAGGACTGCGCGTAGCCCAGCGGCAGCTCGTCGGCCATGTGCGCGGCCATCTCCAGCGAGTCGTGCTCGCCCGAGCCCAGCTGGTCACGAAGGTCGGCGTACCCGGTGAACCCTGGCACGGTGGTGAGCCCGGCGGTCAGAGTCAGCTCCAGGGCGTGCGCGCCAAGCCGCTCCACGATGTCTCTCACCGCCGCCCGCTCCTCCCTCTGCGCCGGTCGCAGTGACGTCAGCAACGCGAAGCCTTCGGCTGTGCCGAGCGGTTCCAGGTCGATCTCCACCGACACCCGCTTGGCCAGCCGGCCACGAGTCGTGATCAGCGTCTTGCCGTTGGCCGTCGGCGCGAAGAGACGGTCGAGAACCTCCTCTTCCACAGTGGACGCGACGTCGTCGACGATCCACAGGTAGGGTTGTCCATCGGCCAGCTTCCGGCTGATCTCGTCCGGCCGCACGCCGAGGCGCTCGGCGATCGGGAGCAGCTGGAGCCGGAACTGGCTCAGCATAGCCTGCGGATCCGCCTTCCTGCGGCGGTCACTGCCGCCGAGGCGGAGCACGAAGACTCCTCCCGGGTGGTCCGGTTGGAACCATCGGGCGTACTGTTCGCACACTGCGGTCTTGCCCTCGCCGCCTTGGCCGCGGACCGACACCACCGGATGACCCTGGTTTCCCGGCTTGCTCTTGACCAGCAACGCCTCGTGCAGGTCCCACAGCACCTCGGCACGTCCGAGGAACCGTTTGTTACCAGGCAGGGCGTGCGGATACCACGTTGGATCGGGGTAGCGGGGCGCGGCACCGAACCGGCGATCGTCGGCCTTCGTGACGCGAGCCAGCTTGTCGGCGATGACCGCGGCCTGCTCGGCTGTGGTGTGGCTTTCCCGGCTGAGCAGCTTCGGCCGTTTCAGCTGCCTGGGCCGTAGTGCGCTGGGCCGCACCCGCCATGTCACCGGCATGACTCGTTCGGTCGTGCCCGGCTCAAGGTAGTACGCGGCCGTCAACGCGGTGAGCAGCTCTCAGACGCAGGTAGCGCTCTGGTGAAAGGTGTTACCGATCAACGGAACCAGCATTCTCGAGCCAAGCAATGCCTTGAGCAAGGCAGGATCCAGGGTGTCGCCGTGCCGGATGCCCTTGTCGTCCTGGAAGACCCGGACGCCCAGACGGGTAAGCTCGGTGTGCAGCTCGTCAGCCCACTGCTTGTCGTCCCAGTTGTAGCAAAGGAACACGTCGAAGTCGGGAATGGAACGCTCCTGCGGGTGTCTTACTGGCCTGAACCCGTCTTCCCCTCTACGGTCGATGCCGCGGTCACATCTCGAAGGGATGGCGGGGACGCAGATGTTCGTGGTTCTCACCGCGCTGCAGATAGAGTACAAGGCCGTGCGGCGGCACATGACCGGGCTGCACAGGTACCCCCACCGTGCCGGAACCGTCTTCGAAATCGGTGTCCTGGCTGAACATCCGGACAAACAGGTGGCCATAGCGGTGCTGGGACCGGGCAATCACGCGGCGGCGGCACTGACCGAACGGGCCATCACGGAGTTCCGGCCGGAAGTCGTGATGTTCGCCGGGATAGCGGGCGCGCTGCGCGACTGGCTGTGCCTCGGAGATGTCGTGGTGGCGACCAAGGTCTACGGGTACCACGGTGGAACCGGTGTGAGCCAGGGGTTCCAGACGAGCCCGCAGGCATGGGCGCTCTCGCACGCCCTGGAACAGGCAGCCAGACACCTCGACGTGTCCGACGCGTGGCGGTCCGCGTTGCCACCGCAACCGGGGCGGCCACAAGTCCACTTCCAGCCCGTCGTGGCGGGTGAGGTCGTTCTGAAATCGGCCAGGTCTGGGCTGGCACAACGACTCCGCGATCACTACAGCGACGCGGTCGCCATCGAGATGGAGAGCGCGGGGGTCGCGCACGCGAGTCATCTCAACATGTCCCAGCCGGTCATCACCATCCGCGGCATCAGTGACTTCGCCAACGAGGGCAAGGACCTCACCGACCTCGGCGGCGCTCCAGCGCTGGCCGCGGGCAACGCCGCAGCCTTCGCGGTGTCGCTGATCGCCGGCCTCGAGGACCGAGCTTCCGCTGTCCACAACACGGTTTCGCATCCGGCGACATTCGTGGCCCAGGTGGGCATGGCGGGCCGTGGCCCTTCCCGTGACGGTTCGAATCGGACGGCCGGTTCGTTGACGTTCCAGCTACTGTACGAACTGACTCAGGCCGTGGTCGCCGAGTACGAAGCGGATCACCTTGACGAGCAGACCTTCAATCTCGGAGTAGAGGTGCTGTTCGACGCACGCGGCCAGGTTTGGCTGAGTGCGCACCAGGACGCTGTCCGCAGGCTCGACGAGCTGTTGGGCCACCGTCCGCGGCTGCGGGCGATCATCGACCGGATCCGTGAGACCCTGTAACCCGGTCACCGCCCGGCGGCGACCACGAACGGTGTGCCCCAGACGGCGTTGCCGGATCGGCATTTCGACTTGTCGATCGTGGCGAGGGACGATCGGAGGGTCATCGCGAAGGTGTTCGCCGGGAGGTCGGCACGCAGCGGCTTCGACTCGCCGGGGCTGACCGTGATGGTGGCGGCCGGTTTGACCTTGTCGTTGTTGAGGAAGATCTCGAACTTCACGGCCAGGCTCGGGTCCGCGGTTGAGTCGGTGCCGACCGCCTGAACTTCGACGCTGCTGAAGTTCTTCAGGCTGAACTGCTGCTCGCCGCTGTAGCGGTCGTCGTTGCAGGTACTCAGCCCGGTCCACACCGACTTCTGGTACGGGGTCAGCCGCACGTCGTGATCGCCGTACGAGAAGTACCACTGGTCGTTGGGCTTGGGTAGGTCGGCCACGAAGACGGGCGTTCCCTTGCTGACACTGCTGCCGTCACCCGGGTTGTCAGGCGGCGGGGCCGATCCGTTCGGCAGGGATGGACTGGTGCTGGTCGACGGTGTGGCCAACGTCGTCGTGGACGTCGCCGCCGGTGCAGCGGTCGCCGTCGATATCACGGTCACCGTAGCGGGTGTTGCCGTCTGCTCACTCGACGCTGTCGACCGGGCGATGATGAACGTACCCGCGATGAGGACGACCACGCCACCGGAAATGGCGAGTATCGGGACTGCTCTCCGCTTGGCGGGCATTCGCCGTCCTCTCTCGATCGCGCCGGTCAGCGCCGCGCTCAGCTGCGGCCCGAACTCGGGATCCTCACGAATCACCTGGCGCAGGTGCACCAGAAGAGTTTGCTGCTCCGCCACCGATCCGGGGTGATCGAAAAATCGGGCGAGCAGCTCACTGTGAAACGGGCTGGACAGCTTTCCGGTGAGCAGGCTGAGCGCATTCTCCAGCTGTGCGTCGAACGCCATGCCACCGAGTTCGGACTTCCGGATGAGGTATTCCGACAACGATCGCACGGTGGTATCCGCTAACTCGTCCGCCATCCTGCCCTCCGCTTTTCGCGGATTCCCCGACAGGGAGAACCGCCCGCCGATCATGCCCGCCGGTAGTAGATCATCAGGTTCGGTCGGATCCACTGTCCTTCTGCGTCATTTGCGGCAGAACCGGCTCATTCGTTATGTGGCGCGCGATCGCAACGCCCCGAGATCAAGAATTCTGATCATCCGACGCTCGGTCTCGATGATCTGCTCCTCGCGCAGCACCCGTAGCGCTCGCACCGCCGACTCACGCGACACACCCAGCTGCTCGGCCAGATGCGCCTGTGAGCCGATGTTGACGCGAACCTCCTGGTCACCGGCTGCCCCGAGGTCGTGGGCGCGTCGCACCAACATGCGCGAAACGCGCGTCACGATGTCGTCGCGCAGGCCGGTGAGGTTCCGGTCCGCCTCCCGCAGGCGCTCCGAGACCACCATGAACAGCACCCGCAGGATGTGCGGATGGCGGTCGAGCACCTGATCGAACTCCCGGTCGCCAAGCACGAGCGCGCGCACGTCGATGTCCGCCCGGACGGTCGCCGATCGTGGCTTCCTGTCGATCGCCGCCTGTTCGCCGACAATATCTCCCGCCCACCTTGTCGCGATTGTCCGGATGCCGTCCACGCCGATCACCTTGACACGTCCGGTTACCAGTACCGCCACCCAGTTGCCGATCTCGTCGACGCGCATGACGGTAACGCCTTTACGGTACTTCCGCCATTTTCCGGCAGCCTCGAGTGCAGTGCGCTCTTTCGCGGTGAGCAGGCGCCAGAAACTCCCGTCGCGGTGCGCCGTCGGCACCTTGATCCGTTCAGGAGGGTCTGGCACTGGACTGACCGTTTCGTTCGTCGGCGACCCAGGAGGGCATTCCCGGAACAGGCTACATTAAGCGTATGGCCGCCGACACGAGCAAGGTATACGACGTCTTCCTGTCGTTCTCGGGCAAAGAGCTGGACAGGGTGAGAACGATCGAGAGACGCCTTGGTGACCTCGGTATTTCGGTCTTCGTCGATCGAACCGAGAACCGCCCGGCCGATCATGTGACGGGAAACATCGAGCAGGCGATGGCCAACAGCACGATGTGCCTCGTCTACTACTCCGAGCGGTACAGCTGGCGGCACGCGAGCCAGTTCGAACAAGCCCAGGCGATAGTCGCGGACCTCGAGGAACTGATTCTGGCCGATCCGCGCGCTTCCCTCATCGCCTCGAAATATCTGAAACGCTTCGCCGATCGCAAGGACGAGGTCCTGGCGGCGGGTGAAACCCTGCAACTGGTGCAAAGTGCCAACCACGCCCAGGGCT
>CBIMJO010000749.1:0-5518 GCA_966244135.1 uncultured Actinocrispum sp.
CGTGCAACTGACGGTGGTGTCGTTGCTGATCACCGCCGTGCTGCGGTCGGGCTGGCTGACCGGTGTGTTCGTGGCGCTGATGTTCGGCATCGCCAGCCTGACCTCGGCGCGGCGGATCGGTGGCTGGCCGGATGGCAGGTGGACCGCGCTGGCACTGGCCGCGGGTGTGGCTCCGGTGCTGGCGCTGGTGATCGGGTCCGGCCTGGTTCCGGCACACCCGATCGCCGTGGTTCCGATCGCCGGGATCCTCATCGGCGGGGCGATGACCGCGACCACGCTCGCTGGGCGGCGGGCCGTGGAGGAACTGAAATCGCGCCGTGGCGAGTACGAGGCCGCCTTGGCGCTCGGGTTTCCATCGCGGGATGCGGCTCTGTTGGTCGCTCGGCCGACGGCGGGCAACGCCCTGATGCCCGCGCTGGACCAGACTCGCACGGTGGGTCTGGTGACGTTGCCCGGCGCCTTCGTCGGAGTGTTGCTGGGCGGCGCGTCTCCGTTGCAAGCCGGTGCGACGCAGGTGGTCGTGCTGATCGCGTTGCTGGCGGTGGAAGCCGCGGCGATCCTGGTGACGGTCGAGCTTGTCGCCGCCCGCAAGCTGGGTGGCACTGACCGTCCTGTGTAGACCGAGCCGACCCCAGGCTGCCGTCCGGGCAAGGACCATCCACAGCGGACGAAGTCGTCCGGCGCGCATGACGGGAATGTGGCCGCAGGTGGCGGCGACAGCGAGATCGCGGTCGAGAACCACGGCTGGCTCACCGGCGTGCCACGCGCCTCCACGCGGCGATCGGTGGCGCGACCAGCGCAGCGGACCGGCTCGAGGGCATCATCGGCGACCTGCTCGCCCTCGCCCGCGACACCGGGCGGCGGCGCATGGGCTTGAGGAGAGCCGGAGAATCTTGCCCGGCGTGGCCATCGCCGCCGCCCCGTCAGGCTGTCAGCCGACTGCCTGGAAGCCGACCTGGTGCAGTTGGCCGGTGCGGTCGGTGAGCACGTACAGCTCACCGTTCTGGTCGGTGCCGAAGGAGGTGACCCCGGCCGGGAACTGGCCGATCTGGGCGCTGGTGTGGCTGCCGTCGCGGTTCTGGCGGATCGCCCAGGCGGTCGACGAGCAGTAGTCGGTGGTCACGTAGGTGCCGTAGGCGAGCCGGACGTGTTGCACACCCCGGTAGACGAAACCGCCGATCACCGCACAGCCTTCGACTCCGGTCCGGTAGTTGAACACCGGTGGGGTGTACTTCGCGTCCGCGGCACAGCGCGTCGCGTTGAACACCGCCGGTCCCTCCATGCAGGACCAGCCGAAGTTGAGGCCGCCCTGAGCCTTCTTGACGTGGTTGACCTCCTCGAAGGAACCCTGGCCGACATCGGCCAGCCAGAGCGAGCCGTCCAGCCGGTCGAACGAGAACCGCCAGGGGTTGCGCAGGCCGTACGCCCAGATCTCCGGCCGCGCACCGGGGGTGCGGACGAACGGGTTGCTCTCCGGGACGCAGTATGAAAGCCCGTCGCACGAACGACTTACGTCAAGACGCAGGACTTTGCCGAGCAATATCCCCAGATTCTGCGCGTTGGCGTCCGGATCCCCAGCACTGCCACCGTCTCCGAGGCTCCAGTACAGGTACCCATCAGGCCCGAACGCGAGCTGCCCGGCGTTGTGGTTGCTGAACCGGGAGTGATCCTGTGTCAGCAGCACCTGTTCCTTCGCCGGTTCGCCGAGCGGAACCCTCGACAGGGTCAATGCCCCATCCGGCAACCGGCTGTAGGCCACGTACACCTGCGAGGTCTGGGCGAAGTCGGGTGCCGGGACGATGCCGAGCAGGCCACGCTCGTTGGCGACGCTGTTCACCCGGTCACTGATGTCCAGCACCGGGGCGGCCGCCAAGCCGTCCACCGGATGGAACACCCGCACCGTGCCCCGTTTCTCGGCGATCAGCATCCGCCCGCTGCGGTCGTTGGCCGCGACCATCGCGACCGGCCGCACCAGCCCGGACGCCACCTGGGTCGTGACGACCCTCAGCTGATCCAGCGGTACACCGGCCGGCGGGCTCGAGGGCACTTCGGCTGTCGCCGGCGAGATCGTGACGGGTAGCAGAGCGACCATCGCCAGCACGAGGCCGACCCGCCCAAATCCTGACATGTGGAGCTCCTCCACGTTGGGGATCCAGTCGGAGAGTTTCTACGCGCCAGGCAGGCATCCGGTTCAGAACCGGACCCTTCGGGCATCCCCATCGAGGTGCTCACGGCCGTGGACCGAGCCGTGTACCGGGCGATGCCGCTCTGGCCGCAACCAAGTCTGCGTCGACACGGGAACAGCCCAACACCTGCCATGAGTGGTTGCGCCCCGCAATTGATCCTATGTCTACGGGGTCGCGCCTTACCGTCCGACCGGATACTCGGGCAACTTGCGGTTCCTCGCCAGGCTTTCGCGGTCCGCCCGAACACGACGGCACTGTTGAGAAGGTTCAGACATCCGATGACAAGGTTGACAGATTCGTTCAAACCCTGCGAAAGTTGTGTCGGCATCGACAAAAGTTCGGTGGCTTCCGTCACATGACTCGTGGGGCAAGGTCGCTCCCTGACGGCTCCTTGCCTCCTGATCAAGGAGTCGCCAATGCGCAGGCGTTTCGTCCTGTCCGCCGCCAGTGTCATCCTCGCCGCGGCCACAGTTGTGGTCCTTCCCCAGCCCGCGTCCGCCGCCGATGTAGTGCAGGAGGTCACGCTCGCCAAGGGCGTGCCCGTGATGGGTGAACCGATGTCGCTGGCCGTGCTGCCCGACCGCTCGGTCCTGCACACGTCTCGCGACGGCCGGATCTTCTCCACCGACTCGACCGGCGCCACCAAGCCGGCCGGCACGATCCCGGTCTACACCCACGACGAGGAGGGCCTGCAGGGGATCGCCGCGGATCCCGGTTTCGCCAGCAACCGCTGGATCTACCTGTACTACGCTCCCCCGCTGAACACCCCCGCCGGGGACGCACCGTCGACCGGCACCGACGCCGACTTCCAGCGCTGGCAGGGATACAACCAGCTGTCGCGCTTCACCGTGCGCACCGACAACACCGTCGACCTGAGCAGCGAGAAGAAGATGCTGCAGGTCACCACCGATCGTGGGATGTGCTGTCACGTCGGCGGTGACATCGACTTCGACGCGCAGGGCAACCTGTACCTGACCACCGGCGACGACACCCAGCCGTGGTCGTCCGACGGGTACACGCCGATCGACGAGCGCCCCGGGCAGAGCTGGGACTTCGACGCCCAGCGCACCGCGGGCAACACCAACGACCTGCGCGGCAAGCTCCTGCGCATCCACCCGCAGGCCGACGGCACATACACCATCCCGCCGGGCAACCTGTTCCCGCCCGGCACGGCCAAGACCCGGCCGGAGATCTACTCGATGGGGTTCCGCAACCCGTTCCGCATGTCGGTCGACAAGGCCACCGGCGTGGTCTACGTGGGCAACTACGCCGCCGATTCCGACACCAACGACCCGAACCGAGGCGAGGGCGGGCACCAGGAGTTCGACCGGATCACCGGGCCGGGCAACGAGGGGTGGCCGTACTGCCAGGGCTACAACAGTCCCTACAACGACTTCGACTTCGCCACCCGCACATCCGGCCCGAAGTTCAACTGCGCCGCACCCGTGAACAACTCCCCGCACAACACCGGCCTGACGAACCTGCCAGCGGCCAAGCCCGCGTGGCTGTCCTACGACAACCAGCCCGGATCACCGCTCGGCGCAACCGGCGGCGGCCCGATGGCAGGCCCGGTGTACCGCTTCGACCCGGCGCTGAACTCACCGGCGAAACTGCCGCAGAGCTTCGACGGCAAGTTCTTCGCCGGTGAGTTCTCGCTGGACTGGATCAAGACCGTCAAGGTCAACTCCGACGGCAGCCCAGGCACAGTCGAGCAGTTTCCGTGGTCGCACAAGCACGTCATGGACATGGCGATCGGCCCTGAGGGTGCGTTGTACGTCCTCGACTACGGCGCCGGGTGGTTCAACGGCGACGAGAACTCGGCGCTGTACCGCTTCGAGAGCGCCCCCAGCGGCAACCGCGCGCCGACCGCGGCGGTCAGCGCGAACAAGACGTCCGGGCAGGCGCCGCTGGCCGTCGCGTTCAGCTCCGCCGGTTCCACCGATCCCGAGGGCGGCGCGCTGACGTACCGCTGGGACTTCGGCGACGGTTCCGCCTCCACCGTCGCGAACCCCTCGCACACCTACACCGCCAACGGTACCTACACGGCGAAACTGACCGTGTCGGATCCGGCCGGCAACAGCGGCAGCGCGTCGATTCCGATCGTCGTGGGCAACACCGCGCCTGCGGTGACGCTCAACAGCCCTGCGAACGGAACGTTGTTCACCTTCGGCGACACGATTCCGTTCCAGGTCACCGTCACCGATCCGGAGGACGGCGCGATCGACTGTTCAAAAGTGACGGTCAACTTCGTCCTCGGCCACGACCAGCACGGCCACCCGGCCACCAGCGCGACCGGCTGTTCCGGCGTGCTGCGCACCTCGGCGGACAGCGAGCACAACCCGAGCGACAACATCTTCGGCGTGATCGACGCCGCCTACACCGATCGCGGCGGCCTGCCCGGCCACGCGCAAATCGTGCTCCAACCACGACATCGCCAGGCTGAGCACTTCAGCAGCTCCAGCGGCAACATCACGGTCTACAACGCCGCCACCGCCGAAGGCTCGTACGTCGGCGCCATCGACAACGGCGACTGGGTGGCGTTCACCCCGTACAACCTGACCGGCGCCACCGGAGTCACCGCCCGGGTGTCGTCGGCCAACAGCGGCGGGACACTGGAGTTCCGCACCGACTCCCCCACCGGTCCGCTCGCTGGCTCGGTGACCGTGCCCGGCACCGGCGGCTGGGAGAACTGGACCAACATCAGCACTGCTATCAACCCACCGAGTGGTACGCACACGCTGTACCTGGCGTTCCGCGGCGGCGCCGGTGGACTGTTCAATGTGGACACTTTCACCTTCACGTCCGGTGGTGACACGAACGACCTCGCGCAGGGCAAGACGGTGACGGTTTCGTCGACTGACGATGCCTCCCGGCCCGGATCGCTCGCCGTGGACGGCAACTCCACCACCCGGTGGTCCAGCGCTTATTCCGATCCACAGTGGATCACGGTCGATCTGGGAGCGACGTACGCCATCAACCGGGTACGCCTGAACTGGGAAGCCGCCTACGGCAAGGCATACAACATCCAGACCTCGGCCAACGGCACTTCATGGAGTCCCATCTACAACACCACTACAGGTGACGGCGGCGTCGATGACGTCTCAGTGACAGGAAATGGCCGGTACGTCCGCGTCAACGGCACCCAGCGAGGTCTGCCGCAGTACGGCTACTCGTTGTGGGAACTCGAAATCTTCGGCGCATGAGAGGAACGACCGTGCGTAGAATTCTCCGTTGGGCCTTGTCGGCCGCCCTGATCGCCACCACCACCCAGATCGCGGCCGTGCCCGCGAATGCCGCTCCCGCTTACAAGATCCTGGTCTTCTCCAAGACCG
>CBIMJO010000750.1:0-5511 GCA_966244135.1 uncultured Actinocrispum sp.
CCGTGAACGTGCGGATCTCCACCGGGTGGCGCACTGCAGTGATTCCTGATGTCGCGGTGCTGAACCGCGAACCGGTGGACGTCATGTTCGACGCCGAAGATCTCGTCTTGGCGGTGGAGGTGTGGTCGCCGGGCAATTCGCTGGATGAGCGCGAGACCAAGCTCGCCGGATACGCGGGCGCCAGGGTGCCATTCGTGTGGACGGTGGATCAAGGCAACAACCTGCACGGCTTGACCTTGACGGCTTTTCGGCTGCAAGACGGCCTGTACACAGTAGAGAACAAGGTCCAGGCCGACGGCCCGGCGACGATTACCGCCGCACCTGTCTCGATAACGCTGGACCTGACCCGTCTCCTCCGTAAACCTGCTACGAGGCCTGAGGCTGGATAGCCAGGAGGGCGATGTCGTCGTGGTCGTTGCCGCCGAGCCATTCCGCGACGGCGGCGTTGATCTTCGCCAGGATGGTGTCGAGGGGGAGGTCGCGGCAGGTTTGCAGGAGCTGGGTCAGGCGTTCCTCGCCGAACATCTCGTCGCCGGTGGGGCCGCCGCGCGCCTCGGTGATGCCGTCGGTGTAGAGCAGGCAGACGTCGCCGCTGTGCAGCTCCACGGTCTCCTGGCCGAACCGGGCCGCGCTGGTCACGCCCACCAGCATGCCCGAGATGATCACCTCGTCGACCGAACCGTCGCACCGCAGCACCAGCGGCGCCGGGTGCCCGCCTGAACCCAGGGCCAGGCGCATGGTGTCCGCGCTCCGGGAGGTCATCGAGCCCACCACGAGGCTCGCGAACCGGCTGCCGCCGCTGCCCAGCAACATGGTGTTGACCAGGTCCAGCAGGCGGTCCGGTTCGCGTTCGACCAGGTGGAGCGCGCCTAGTGCGTGCCGGATGTTGCCGGTCAGGGCCGCGGCTTCGGGGCCGTTGCCGCACACGTCGCCGAGCAGGAACAACAGGGTCCCGTCCGAGCGGGGGTGCACGTCGTAGAAGTCGCCGCCGACACGCAACGGGCCGGCCGCGGGGCTGTAGTGCGCGGCGATCTGCACTCCGGGGACCGTGGGGATCTCCGCTGGGTGAAGGGTTGTTTCCAGGCCCTCGATCGCGGCCTGCTGCTTGCCGAACAGGGTCGCCGAGCCCAGGGCCGCGCCCGCGCGTTCGGCGAACTCCCGCACCACGTGCCGCTCGGCGTCGGCCAGCGACTCCGCCCGGGCCAGCAGCAGCACCCCGGGCGTGTCGCCCAGGCCGGAGACCAGCGGGACCGCGCACACCTCGTTGAACCCGGTCAGCTGGTCACGCAGCACCCCCGGCAGCGCCCTGAGCTCCGCCTGCGGGATCACCCGGATCGTGGACTGGGTCGCGAACATGGCTCTGGCCAGCACCGGAGCGGCCGAGGGCGCCAGCCGGCGCACCTTCCCGTGCCCCGCCGAGCCGTCCAGCTTGTGAACCCACCACTCCCACCGGCCGCGGGTCGCGGGCATCAGCACCACGGAGCGGTCCGCGAGCACCGGGCTGGCCAGCTCCGCCACCGTCGCGGCGGTGCCCTCAGTGTCCAGCCGCCCGCACAGCCGCCCGCCGACCTCGGCGAGAAAGGCAACATCACGCTGCTGAGCAGCGTCGGCCGGACGTGCCGATGCCGCTGCATCGGTCATTCCGCACCTCGCTGACGCTTCGGCAACTTCGCTCCTACCGTAGCGCCTGCGTCACCATCCGCGTGGAACCGTGGCAAGGTTAGAGACCTGACCCCGCCTCGATCACCAGGAGCAGTGCCGTGACGACGCGCATCGAGACCGAGCCCACCAGCCAGGACGGCGAGGAGACCACCCTCGACCGGCTGCTGGCCGCGATGGAGGACCTGCGCGAGGGCAACTTCCGCCGCCGGATCGTCACCAAGGGTGACAGCCGGACCGCGCGTCTCGCGGCCGCGTTCAACGAGATCGCCGAGCGCAACCAGCAGCTGGTCAACGAGCTGCTGCGGGTGCGCGACAGCGTGGCCACCGAGGGCGCTCTGCACGAACGGCTGCGCAAGGTCGAGGGTGAGGGTGGCTGGGCGGTCGCCACGAACGTGGTCAACGAGCTGATCGACAGCCTGTCCCGGCCGACGCTGGAGCTCAACCGGGTGCTCGCGGCGGTCGCGGAGGGTGACCTGACCCGGCGGATGGCGCTGGAGGTCAGCGGGCGCCAGCTCACCGGCGACTTCCTGGAACTCGGGCACACCGTGAACGGCATGGTCGACCAGCTGTCGCTGTTCGCCACCGAGGTCACCCGGGTCGGCAAGGAGATCGGTACCGAGGGCATCCTGGGTGGTCAGGCCCAGGTTCCGGGTGCCGCGGGCCTGTGGCGGGACCTGACCGAGTCGGTCAACCTGATGGCCGGGAACCTGACCAATCAGGTGCGTGACATCGCCCGTGTGGCGACGGCGGTCGCTCGCGGTGACATGACCCAGAAGATCGACGTGAGCGCGCGCGGCGAGATCCTCGAGCTGAAGAACACGCTGAACACCATGGTCGATCAGCTCTCCGCCTTCGCCGACGAAGTCACCCGAGTCGCCCGCGAGGTCGGTACCGAAGGTCAGCTGGGCGGCCAGGCGCAGGTCCCGGGGGTCGCCGGAACGTGGCGCGACCTCACCGACAACGTCAACGTCATGGCCGAGAACCTGACCACTCAGGTGCGGTCGATCGCGACTGTGGCGACGGCCGTGGCCCGTGGTGACCTGACGCAGAAGATCACCGTCGACGCCCGGGGCGAGATCCTCGAGCTGAAGAACACGCTGAACACGATGGTCGATCAGCTCTCCGCCTTCGCCGACGAAGTCACCCGAGTCGCCCGCGAAGTGGGCACGGAGGGCATCCTCGGTGGCCAGGCACAGGTACCCGGTGTCGCCGGAACGTGGCGAGACCTCACCGACTCGGTGAACTTCATGGCCGGCAACCTCACCGACCAGGTCCGCAACATCGCCCAGGTCGCGACCGCCGTTCAGCGCGGCGACCTGACCCAGAAGATCAACGTGGACGCTCGGGGCGAGATCCTGGAGCTGAAGAGCACGCTGAACACGATGGTCGATCAGCTCTCCGCCTTCGCCGACGAAGTCACCCGAGTCGCCCGTGAAGTGGGTAGCGATGGACGGCTGGGCGGCCAGGCACAGGTGCCTGGTGTCGCCGGAACGTGGCGAGACCTCACCGACTCAGTGAACTTCATGGCCGGCAACCTCACCGACCAGGTCCGCAACATCGCCCAGGTGACCACCGCCGTCGCTCGCGGCGACCTGACCCAGAAGATCAACGTCGACGCGCGCGGCGAGATCCTCGAGCTGAAGAACACCATGAACACCATGGTCGATCAGCTCTCCGCCTTCGCCGACGAGGTCACCCGCGTGGCCCGCGAGGTGGGCACCGAGGGCAAGCTGGGCGGCCAGGCGCAGGTCCGTGGCGTCGCCGGTACCTGGAAAGACCTGACAGATAACGTCAACGTGATGGCAGAGAACCTCACCACGCAGGTGCGGTCGATCGCGACGGTCGCCATCGCGGTGGCCAACGGCGACCTCGGCAAGAAGATCAACGTCGACGCCAAGGGCGAGGTCGCCCAGCTCGCCGACACCATGAACGGCATGGTCGACACGCTGCGCGCGTTCGGTGACGAGGTGACCCGGGTGGCGCGCGAGGTGGGCACCGAGGGCACGCTGGGCGGTCAGGCACGCGTGCCGAACGTGGCAGGTACGTGGAAAGAGCTGACAGATAACGTCAACGTGATGGCAGAGAACCTGACCACCCAGGTGCGCAACATCGCCCAGGTGACCACGTCGGTGGCCAACGGCGACCTGTCGAAGAAGATCGACGTCAACGCGCGCGGCGAGATCCTCGAGCTGAAGAACACGCTGAACACCATGGTGGACCGGCTGTCGTCGTTCGCCGACGAGGTCACGCGGGTTGCCCGCGAGGTGGGCACCGAGGGCAAGCTCGGCGGCCAGGCGAACGTGGTCGACGTGTCCGGCACCTGGCAGCGGCTGACCGAGAACGTGAACCAGCTGGCCGGCAACCTGACCACCCAGGTGCGCGCGATCGGCGCGGTGGCCACCGCCGTGACCGCGGGCGACCTGACCCGGCAGATCACCGTGGACGCGTCGGGTGAGCTGGCCGACCTGAAGAACAACATCAACCAGATGATCCTGACGCTCAAGGAGACCACGCGCACCAACGAGGAACAGGACTGGCTGAAGACCAACCTGGCCCGGATCGCCGGCCTGATGCAGGGCCACCGCGACCTCGGCGCGGTGGCGTCGCTGATCCTGAGCGAGCTGTCGCCGTTGGTGCGGGCCCAGTACGGCGCGGTGTTCCTGGCGGAGACGACCGACGATTCGGTGTGGCTCAAGCGGATCGCGAGCTACGGGCGCGCGGAGGCCAACGGCACGGTCAGGTTCGCGTTGGGTGAGTCGCTGGTCGGGCAGGCCGCGGTGGACAAGCGCACGGTGATGATCACCGCTGCTCCGCCGGAGTACATCCGGGTGTCGTCCGGACTTGGCTCCGCGGCGCCGAAGAACGTGATCGTGCTGCCGATCCTGTTCGAGGGCCAGGTTCTCGGCGTGATCGAGCTGGCGTCGGTCAACGAGTTCACCTCCGTGCACCACGACCTGTTGGAGCAGTTGAAGGAGACCATCGGCGTCAACATGAACACATTGCTCGCCAACACCCGTACGGAAACGCTGCTGGCCGAGTCGCAGCGGCTGACGCGGGAACTGCGGGCACGCTCCGAGCAGCTGCAGGCGCAGCAGGACGAGCTGCAGAAGTCGAACACCGAGCTTGCCGAGAAGGCGGCGCTGCTGGCCCGGCAGAACCGGGACATCGAGGTGAAGAACTCGGAGATCGAGCAGGCGCGCCAGGAGCTCGAGGACCGCGCGCGGCAGCTGGCGACGGCGTCGAAGTACAAGTCCGAGTTCATGGCGAACATGTCGCATGAGCTGCGGACCCCGTTGAACAGCGCGCTGATCCTGGCGAAGCTGTTGGCGGACAACCTCGAGGGCAACCTCACGCCGCGGCAGCGCGAGTTCGCCAAGACGATCTTCTCCGCGGGCAGCGACCTGCAGCAGCTGATCGACGACATCCTTGATCTGACCAAGGTCGAGGCGGGGCACCTGGAGCCGCACAAGACCGACACCGCGCTGCCCGAGCTGGTCAGCTACGTGGAGTCGTTGTGCCGCCCGCTGACCACTGAGAAGGGCCTGGACTTCTCCGTCGTCGTCGAGCCGCCGGTGCCGGGGACGCTGTACACCGACGAGCACCGGTTGCAGCAGATCCTGCGGAACCTGTTGTCCAACGCGGTGAAGTTCACCCACGAGGGCAGCGTGCGGCTGCGCATCACCCTCGCCGACCCCGCCATCACCCACACGACCGCGCTGCGAACGGCCCCGGCCGTGATCGCGTTCGTCGTGGAGGACACCGGGATCGGCATCGCCCCGGACAAACTGGCGGTGATCTTCGAGGCGTTCCAGCAGGCCGACGGCACGACGAGCCGCAAGTACGGCGGCA
>CBIMJO010000751.1:0-5505 GCA_966244135.1 uncultured Actinocrispum sp.
CCGCTCAAGGGCCTCAACGGCCTGTTCCGGGTCGGTTCGACCGCGTTCCCGGACCGCACCTACCAGAACACCAACTACTGGGTTGACGTCGTGTTCACCTACTGAAAGTACTTCTGCAGGATCTCGGTGAGGATCGGCTCGACCAGCGCCGCGCGGGACACGTCCACGGGCGCGTCCGTGCCCGCGCCACGCGGCTTGGTCAGCCGGACCCCGCCGACGAGGTGGCCGGGCTGGTCGACGTCCTTGCCCAGCGCCACATAGGTGTCGTACTCGATGGCGAACTTCGCGTCGCCGCTCTCGAACGCGATCCCCGGATGACCGGCAACGGTGACCTCACGGCGGTTCTTGCCGGACTTGCCGTAGTCACCAGCCCGGAACTTGCTGCTCAGCGTCATCTCGATCAGCGCCGAATGGTCGGGCAGCACGAAGAAACAGTGTTCGCCATAGACGACCGGCTGCGCCTCGGCGCCGAACTTCTGCCGCACCGGGTCCTTGGCGATCGCACAGGAGATGGCCGCATCGTCATCGGCCACCTGGGCCAGCTTGTCCTTGGCCGGGAGCTGCGGGACATCGTGCGCCGGGATGCACCCTTGGTAGTTCGGGTTGAAGTCGACGCATGCGCCGATCGCCCCGGTGTCCGGCTCGTCCTGCTTGAGCAGCAAGGGACGTTGCGGTTTGTCCGACGGCGCCTGGCCGACTGCGGCGAGAGCTTTCGTGATGATCGCCTCGCCCTTCGCGCAGTCCCCGACCCGCAACGAGATCACGGTGTGCGCGAGGTCCGGATCGGACTGTCCGGACGGGCCCATGCTCCACTGCATGTCACAGGTGCTGCCGGACTGGTTGACCAGCACCTGGCGGCCGCCGATCTGCTTGGGCTGGCCCTTGAGCGTGGCCGGGTCCTTCGAGTAGTCGAAGCCCATGATCACCGGCGTCTCGTACTTCGTTGTGCCAGTGGGTTTCGGGGCTGTGGACGTCCCCGACGACGCCCGGGTGTCCTGGCTGCTGCCGCAGTTGTCGATGCCGTCATCGCCCGTGCTGCTCGGGTCGAACTTCCGGCCGGCTGCTTCGTCGCCGAATCCCGCTGCGAGCAAAGCACAAGCGTCCCAGGCGGCCAACGGCCGTTTCGCCGGGTCAACGCGCACCGAGTCCGGGTTGGCCAGCTTTTCCAGCACAGCTCCCGCGAACGCCTTCGCCTGCGCGCACGTGTCCTTCTGCGTGCCATACGCGGCCTGCGCCTGTACCCGGATCGCCCGCACGAACGACACCGGGATGCTGACCTGGCAACGGCCCCCTGGCTTGTTGGGATCCGAGGTGTAGACGTACGTCCTAGTGTTGCCGATCATCGTCGGCACCTCGACGAACCGCTCGACCGGCCCGCTCAGAGTGCCGACGGTCACGGTCAGCTCGTCGCTGTCGAACTGCTTGCCCGCCAGCAACTGGCAGAAATGCGGCCCCAACGCGAACGGCTGTCCATTGGCCGGATAACCCACACCGGCGCCCGCCTGTGGTGAGATCAACGCGCACGCGTCCAGTTCCCGCAACGCCGCCGTGACCGCCTTGCCGTCCCGGTCCGGCGGCCCTTTCGGCATGTCCTGCGGCCCCTTGGGCTTCGCCGAAGTCGCCCCCGAGACCGACACCGGCGTTCCTTGTACAGCCGTACTACACCCGGCCATGGTCAACAGCACAGCGACGACCGCGAGCCGAACCCCCATGATCTTTCCCCCCTTGAGCAGGACAGACGCAGTTACGAATCGTGGCGAACCGCGGCCACGCCCGCAACCGAAACGGTCGAATCCCCGCTCAAGGGGTGAAGCCGGGAGTGGGCGCGGCCCACCCCCGGCGACTTACTCAGTCGAGGAGATCCTCGATGCCGATTGGCAGATGCCGGACCCGGATCCCGGTGGCGTTGTAAACGGCATTGGCGACCGCCGCGGCCATCCCCACCGTGCCGATCTCGCCGATGCCCTTGGCACCGACCGGGTTCAGCAGCGTGTCCGGGTGCTGGATGAAGTGCACGTCCACCTGCGGGATGTCCGCGTTGACCGGAACCAGGTAGCTGGCCAGGTCCGCGTTGGCGAACCGGCCGTTCGGCTCCATCTCGAGACCCTCGTGCAGCGCCATCGCGACGCCCCAGATCATCCCGCCCATCAGCTGGCTGCGAGCGGCCTTCTCGTTGATGATCCGGCCCGCGTCGAACACGCCGAGCATCCTGGACACCCGGATCTCCCGCGTCAGCTTGTGCACCCGGACCTCGCAGAACTGGGCGCCGAACGAGCTGAACGAGTGCTTGGTCATCTCCTCACCGGGCCCGGACGACCCGGTCGCGGAGATCGTTTCGCGGCCCAGCGCCCGCAGCACCTCACCGAAGGACATCGACCGGCCGTCGGCCAGCACGCGGCCGTCGGCGTACGTGGCCTCCTTGCCCTCGAACGGCCCGCCGGGCGCGGTCGCCATCGACAACAGGTCGTCGATCACCTGCGCCGCACCGATCAGGATCGCCGACCCCGCACTGGCGGTGGCCGTCGAACCACCGGACAGGCCGCCCGGCGGGAACGACGAGTCGCCCAGCCGCGGGGTGATCCGCTCGGCCGGAATGTCCAGGGACTCCGCGCCCACCAAGGAAAGCACGGTCAGCAGACCCGTGCCCGGGTCGGCGCCACTGGTCGAGACCACCGCGGTCTCGTCGGCCTTCAGCGTGACGTCGACGGTGGCCGGGAACCGGAACGCGGGGAACATCGCGGTCGCGGTGCCCATGCCGACCAGCCAGTCGCCGTCCTCGCGTGCCTTCGGCCGATTCTCCCAGCCGAACCGGGCCGCCCCGATGTGGTAGCAGTCGTCGAGGTACTTGCCCGACCACTGCAGGTCGCTGCCCATCGGGCCGATGGAACTGTTGCGCAGCCGCAGTTCGATCGGGTCCATGTCCAGCGCCACGGCCAGCTCGTCCATCGCGCTCTCCAGCGCGTACGACCCGGGCGCCTCGCCCGGCGCGCGCAGGAACGTGGCCGGCGGGATGGTCAACGGCACCATCCGCTGGGCCAGCGCGAGGTTCTGGGTGGCGTACCAGTCCCGGGACGTGGTGTGCGAGGTCTGCTCCACATAGGACCGGTCCAGCGGTGTCGCCGACCAGGACTCGTGGCGCAGGGCGGTGATCGTGCCGTCCGGGGTCGCCCCGATCGTCATCCGCTGCAGGGTCTCCGGGCGGTTCGCGGTCACCGTGAAGACCTGCTCACGGGTGAGCACGACCTTCACCGGCCGGGTGAGCGCGCGAGACACCGCAGCCGCGAGGAAGGCGGGGATGGACGTGCGGCCCTTGCCGCCGAAGGCCCCGCCCACATACGGGTTCACCGCGTGGACCTGGGTCATCTCGACGCCCATGGCCGGGGCCAGTTCCATCACCTGGATGTTGGTGGCCTGGCTGCCGGTGTAGACGGTCAGCACGCCGTCTTCCCAGAGCGCGACCGCGGAGTGCGGCTCCATGGCGACGTGGTTCTGCGTGGCCGTCGTGTACTCGTGCTCGACGACGACCTGACTCGCCGCGATGGCGTCCTCAATGGACTCGACGCCGTCGGCGAGGAACGAGATCACCGGCGGTGTGCCGTCCCGGGCCGGGTGTGAGTCCTCGGCGTTGTCCAGGTTGTCCCGCAACGAGATCGCCGCCGGGTGCTCCACATAGGACACCTCGATGGCGTACGCGGCGTCCCGGGCCTGCTCGAACGACTCCGCGACCACGACGCCGATCGGCTGGCCGTAGTACACGACATCCCGGTTCTGCAGGGGAACCCACGTATCACCGAAGAACGGGGTGGACGGGGTGTGGATCTCCAGCGAGTCGAACGGCGTGTAGACACCGACGACACCGGGCGCGCTCTTGGCGGCGGTCACGTCCATGGCCGCGACCTCGCCATGGGCGATGGTGCTGGTCACGACGTACCCGTAGACCATGTCCGGGAAGGAGTTGTCCGCCCCGTACTTGGCCCGGCCGGTCACCTTCTGCGGTCCGTCAACGCGGCTGGGCATCAGCGACTCCCCTCGACCAGCGCGCGGACCACTGTCCGCTTGAGCAGTGAGACCTTGAAACTGTTGTGCGCGAGCGGCTTGGCGCCCTCTCCGGCGAGCGCCGCGGCCGCCTCGAAGGACTCCAGCGTGGCCGGCTTGCCGCGCAGGGCAGCCTCCACTTGCGACAGACGCCAAGGCACGGTCGCCACGCCGCCGGCCGCCAAGCGGGCGTCGACGATCCGACCGTCCTGAACGTCCAGTGCGACGGCCACCGAGCACAGGGCGAACTCGTAGGACTGGCGGTCGCGGACCTTGACGTAGGTCGAGCGCTGCGCCCAGTCCAGGCGCGGCACGATGACCTCGGTGATCAGCTCACCGGTGCGCAGGTCGTTCTCGATGTGCGGGGTGTCGCCGGGTTCGCGGTAGAAGTCCGTGAGCTTCACGGTCCGGGTGCCGGTCGCGCTTTCCAGCTTGACCTCGGCATCCAGCGCGACCAGGGCGACCGCCACGTCACTGGCGTGGGTGGCCACGCACGAGTCGCTGGTGCCCAGGATGGCGTGCATCCGGTTGGCGCCGTTGACCGCCGGGCAGCCGCTGCCCGGTTCCCGCTTGTTGCACGGGGTGCTGACATCCCGAAAATAGGTGCACCTGGTGCGCTGCAACAGGTTCCCGCCGATGCTGGCCATGTTGCGCAGCTGCTGTGAGGCGCTCAGCAGCAACGCACGCGAGATGACCGGGTACACGCCGGGGTGGGCGGCGATGTCTGCCATTCGCTCCAGCGCGCCGAACCGGAGCCCGTCGCTGGTGTCGATGCCGGTCAGCGGCAGCGCGTTGATGTCCAGAACATGCTGGGGCGTCATGACATTGAGCTTCATCAGGTCGACGAGCGTGGTGCCGCCGGCCAGAAACGCGCCGGGCTCGGCGAGCGCTTCGGGGATGGTGGTGGGAGCGGTCAGCTCAAACGGTCGCATCGACACTCCTTGCCTGCTCGACCGCGGCGACGATGTTCGGATACGCCGAGCAGCGGCAGATGTTGCCGGACATGAACTCCCGGACGTCCTCGACGCCCTGCTCGACAGCGGCGACCGCGGACATGATCTGGCCGGAGGTGCAGAACCCGCATTGCAGCGCGTCCTGGTCGACGAACGCCTGCTGCACGGGGTGCAGCGGTTCGTCCTCAGTGGACAGACCTTCCACTGTGGTCACCGGCTCCTTGACGGTGGCGGCCAGGGTCAGGCAGGAGAGCACCGGGCGGCCGCCCACATGCACCGTGCACGCACCGCACTGGCCCCGGTCACAGCCCTTCTTGGGACCGGTGACGCCGAGGCGTTCGCGCAGCGCGTCCAGGAGTGTCACACCGGGATCGACGCTGAGATGTTCGGTCTTTCGATTCACTTCGAGGGCGATGTCCACTGGTATACTTTCGATCGAAGCCGCCCACACGTCCACTGTGGAATGCGAGGTGGCTGCGGGTTCGGGAAGGACGAGAACCGGACGCGCGTCCGTTTC
>CBIMJO010000752.1:0-5502 GCA_966244135.1 uncultured Actinocrispum sp.
TGTGCCCGGAAAGGGAGGGTTGGGCCGATGTCCGAAGAACGGGGCGGCGCGGGCGCACCGGTGCTGGTGCTGCGCAAGTTCCGGCAGATCCTGGAGTCGTTCACGATCGAACGGCCGGAGCAGACCCTCCAGCAGATCACCCGCGCCACCGGCCTGCCCGCGAGCACCTGCCAGCGGCTGGGGCAGAACCTGGTGCGGGAGGCCATAGCCGGGAACCTCGATCTGGCCGGCACGAGGACGTCTACCGGGTCGGCCTCGGCCTGGTGCAGTGGGCCGCGCCGGGCACATTCGGCCTGGACATCGTCCGGCTGACCAGGCCCGCGCTGCAGCAGCTGCGCGACGAGACCGGCGAGACCGCCTGCCTCTACGTCCGCGACGGCGCGTTCCGCACGGTCGTCTCGCTGGCCGAGTCCCGGCACACGGTGATCCGGTTGTTCGTGGTGGGCATGGTGATGCCGCTGCACGCCGGGTCGGCCGGCAAGGTCTTCCTCGCCTGGGACCCGGTGGCGCGCAAGGACGCCGTGCAGCACGGCCTGTCCAGGTTCACGCCACGCACCATTGTGGACATCGACCTGCTGACCGAGCAGCTCGACCAGGTCCGCCTGGACGGCTACGCCAGCAGCTTCGAGGAACGCGACCTGGGCGCGGCCTCGATCAGCGGGCCGGTGTTCGGCATGGGCGGTGAGCTGACCGCGGCGATCGGCATCGGCGCGCCCACCCAGCGGATGTCCCCGGCGGACGTGCCCCGGCTGGCCCCGCTCGTGGTCGAGGCGGCCGCGTCGGCGTCGCGGCTGCTGGGCTACAGGTCGGGTGCGCGCCTGACCGATTCAGTCGACTGACCCTCGCCACAGTCCTTGACTCGACGGTTACCGAGTCACATCATGGGTTGCCGACCTGCAATGTGGATTCGCATCTCATCGAACATCGCGACCACCAGGCCGGGCCTGCCGATGACTCGGCCCAACGTCAAGGGAGACAACCCGATGGCCGAAGCTCACACCGACCCGATCGCGGCCCGGATGGACCGCCTGCCGGTCACCAGGACGCACCGCCGGGCGACGCTCGCCGTCGGCCTTGGCCTGTTCTTCGAGTTCTACGAGGTGTTCCTGACCGGTGTGCTCAGTTCCGTGCTGGTCGAGCAGTTCAAGCTGACCAAGGCCGAGCTGCCGCCGCTGCTGGCGTCCACGTTCGTGGGCATGTTCCTCGGCGCACTGGTGCTGGGCCGGCTGGCCGACCGGTTCGGCCGGCGCGGCGCGTTCCTGCTCAACCTGGGGCTGTACTCGAGCTTCTCGTTCCTCGGCGCGTTCAGCTTCGGCCCGGCGATGCTGCTGGTCACGCGGTTCTTCGCGGGCATCGGCCTGGGCGCCGAGCCGCCGCTGGCCGACACCTACCTGACCGACCTGCTGCCCGCCGGCAAGCGCGGCAGGTTCATCGCCTGGGCCTACACGCTGGCGTTCTGCGGCGTGCCGGTGGTCGGGTTCCTGGCCCGTGGCCTGACCGAGCACACGATCCTCGGCATCGCGGGCTGGCGCTGGATGTTCGTGATCGGCGCGCTCGGCGCGGGCCTGGTGTTCCTGCTGCGCCGCGGGTTGCCCGAGTCGCCGCGCTGGCTGTACTCGGTCGGCCGCACCCAGGAGGCCGAGCAGGTGCTGGCCCGGTTCGAGGCCGAGGCCGGCGTTGCCAGCAAGGCGATCGACGTTCCCGTTGCGCCGCAACCGACCCGGGTCAGGCGGGTACGTGAGCTGTTCGAGCCGCCGACCGGCCGCCGCACCCTGATGATGACGATCTTCCATGTGCTGCAGACGTTCGGCTACTACGGCTTCGGCACGCTGGTCCCGCTTGTGCTGACCGCCAAGGGATATCCGGTCTCGCAGTCGTTGCTGTTCACCGCGTTGACGTTCCTGGGCTACCCGGTCGGGTCGGCGTTGTCGCTGCTGGTGGTGGAACGGTTCGAGCGGAAGTTCCTGGTGATCGGGTCGCTGCTGGCGATGGGCGCGTTCGGCATCGCCTTCGGCTACGCGAACTCGATGGGCCTGATCCTGGCATTCGGGTTCCTGTACACCGCGATCAGCAACGTGTTCTCCAACGCGTACCACATCTACCAGGCCGAGATCTTCCCGACGGGCCTGCGATCCACCGCCTCCAGCGGCACGTATTCGTTGTCCCGCTTGGCAACCGCCGCGATGCCGTTCATCCTGGTGCCGCTGCTGAACAACGCGGGACCGAACGTGCTGTTCGCGGTCGTCGCCGCGGCGATGCTCGTGGTCGCGGCCGATGTCGCCGTCCTCGGCCCGCGCACCACCGGCCGCACCCTGGAGGCGGTCAACACCGACGAGCCGCCTGCCCTGCCGGAGTCCACGCAGGGCAGGCCGGCAACCGTTTAGGCCGCGGGCAGCTTCGCCGGGCTGGATGTCGCGAACTGCGTGTTGTGCAGCTCGGCGTAGCGGCCCTCGCGGGCCAGCAGGTCCCCGTGCGTCCCGCGCTCGACGATCTCGCCGTCCTCGACGACCAGGATCTGGTCGGCCGCGCGGATCGTGGACAGCCGGTGGGCGATCACCACGGCCGTACGGCCCTCCAGCGCGTGCACCAGCGCCTCCTGGACGGCCGCCTCGGACTCGGAGTCCAGATGCGCGGTGGCCTCGTCCAGGATCACCACACGCTGGTTGGCCAGCAGCAGCCGCGCGATGGTCAGGCGCTGCCGCTCACCGCCGGACAGCCGGTAGCCGCGCTCGCCGACCACGGTCTCCAGGCCGTCCGGCAGGGACGCGATCAGCTCGGCCAGCCGGGCCCGGGACAGCGCGGAGGCGATCTCCGCGTCGGTGGCGTCCGGCCGCGCGTAGGCGACGTTGGCCCGGATGGTGTCGTGGAACAGGTGCCCGTCCTGGGTGACCACGCCGACGGTGTCGCGGATCGAGTCGAACGACAGGTCCCGGACGTCCACACCGGACAGCCGGACCGCACCACTGTCCACATCGTACAAACGCGGCACCAGCGAGGCGATCGTCGACTTGCCCGCCCCGGAGGACCCGACGAGCGCGACCATCTGGCCGGGCTCGGCGGTGAACGAGATGCCGTGCAGGACCTCCTTGCCGCCGCGCTGGTCCAGGGCGGCGACCTCCTCCAGCGAGGCCAGCGAGACCTTGTCGGCGGCCGGGTAGCCGAAGTGGACGTCGTCGAACTGCACGGAGACCCCGCCGCCCGCGGGCACGGTCTGCGGGTCCGCCTTCTCCTGGATCATCGGCGGCAGGTCGAGCACCTCGAAGACCCGCTCGAACGACACCAGCGCGGTCATGATGTCCACCCGGACGTTCGCCAGCGCGGTCAGCGGTGAGTACAGCCGGGTCAGCAGCAACGCCAGCGCCACGACCGTGCCCGGCGCCAGCGAACCGGTGATCGCCAGCCAGCCGCCCAGCCCGTAGACCAGGGCCGTGGCCAGCGCGGACACCAGCGTCAGGCTGGTCATGAACCAGCGGGTGGCCATCGCGTTGCGCACGCCGATGTCGCGGACCCGCCCGGCCCGCTCGCCGAACTCCTCGGCCTCGGCCTTCGGCCGGCCGAACAGCTTGACCAGGGTGGCGCCGGGCGCGGAGAACCGTTCGGTCATCTGGGTGGTCATCGCCGCGTTCAGGCCCGCGGCCTCGCGCTGCAGGTCCGCCAGCCGCTTGCCGACCCGCCGGGCGGGCAGCACGAAGATCGGCAGCAGGACCAGCGCCAGCGCGGTGACCTGCCACGACAGGGTGACCATCACGGCGAGCGAGAGCACCAGCTGGATCACGTTGGCCACCAGGCCGGACAGTGTCGAGGTGAACGCCCGCTGGGCGCCCATCACGTCGTTGTTCAGGCGGCTGACCAGGGCACCTGTCCTCGTCCGGGTGAAGAACGCGACCGGCATGCGCTGAACGTGTTCGAACACACCCCGGCGCAGGTCGTAGATCAGGCCCTCGCCGATCCGCGCGGACTGCCACCGTTCCACCACGCCCAGACCGGCGTCCAGAATGGCCAGCGCGGCGATCAGAACCGCGAGCCAAACCACTACACTCGCGTCGCGCCCGCCAACAATTGCGTCAACAACGCGGCCCGCCAATATCGGAGTGGTCACTGCGAGCACCGCGGACACCACGGTAAGTATCAAAAAGACGATCAGCAAACGGCGATGCGGCCGCGCAAATCGCAGGACGCGCCGGAAAGTTCCCTTCCGGACGCCTTTCGGCACGCTCCCGCTGCGCGCCGCCCCCATCAACAGGCTCCAACTTCCGTCCACGCGTGCTCTCCTATCACCGGTCCCCGCAGTCAACACCCCCGGCGACCGGTTACTTCCCAGTCGGTAACCTTTTCGCTGTGGGCGATCGGCGGGATCTGCGGTGGGACATCACGATCTACGTGGTGTGCGCCGTCTTCGCCATCGGCACCGCCCTCTGGTCGGAGTTCTACGGATACCGAATCTGGGGCAACTTCGCGTCGGTCGCGTACGTGTTCGGCGCGGTCCACGCGGTCTGGCTGCTGATCAGCGGCGGGACGAGCGGCGGGTGGCTGCGCTCGCGCTGGCTGCCGGTCGGCCTGGTGGCCGGCCTGGGGATGATCGTCCCTTTGGGAGTGTTGGTCGTGACCCGGCTGAGCGGCGTCGACTGGCTGATCACCCCGTGGTCGTGGTCGGCGCAGCCCGAGGTGTGGGTGATCGAGCGGTCGGCGCGGCTGCTGCTGGACAACGGAACGCCCTATGTGGACATTGCCGCGATGGCCAACCCCCAGGTCAACGACTACACGCCGTACGGCCCGGTGATGACGGTGTTCGGGCTGCCCCGGGCTCTGCTCAGCGGCCCGCTGACCGACGCGCGGATCATGTTCGCGCTGGTCGCGGTGGCCACGATCGCGCTGAGCCTGCGACTGTTGCACTGGCCACGGGTTCCGGTGCGCGCGGCGCACCTGGCCATCGTGAGCCCGTTGACAGCGTTGACATTCGCGGTCGCCGGGCCGGACCTGGCGATCATCGGCCTGCTGGTGCTGTCCGGCGCGCTGGCCGTGCGCGACCGCTACGCCCTCTCGGCGGTGATGGTGGCGCTGGTGGTGAGTATGAAACTCACCGCGCTGCCCGCCGTGGTGGTGATCTTCTGCCTGGTCGCCGCCCGGGCCGGAGGTGTTGTCCTGGCCCGGGTTCTGGCCGTGTTCCTCGGGGTCACCGCACTGCTGAACATCCCGGTGTTGATCGTCCACCCGGGAGCGTTCGTCGAACACGTGATCAAGTTCCCGGCCGGTGCGGGCCGGGTCAGCTCGCCCGCGGCGAGCCCGTTCCCCGGGCACCTGATCGCCCAGACCGGGCCGGCCGGGCACGCGATCGCGCTGGTCCTGGTCGGGATCACCGCACTGGCGCTGGTGGTCTGGCTGGTGCGCAGGCCGCCCGTGACGGGCTCAGCGGCGATGACCAAAGCCGGGATCGTGCTGGCCGCAGCACTTCTGGTGGTACCGGCCAGCAGGTACGGGTACCTGGTGTACCCGCTTGTCTTG
>CBIMJO010000753.1:0-5487 GCA_966244135.1 uncultured Actinocrispum sp.
GCGGATCGGCATCATCGGGTACTCCAAGGGCACCATGGTCGTACACAAGGCCTTCGCCTACATGAACCAGTACACCCGGGATCGGGTGGGCGGGGTGCTGCTGATGGCAGACCTGTACCTGGCTCCGGGCGTCACGCAGAACGTCGCGGTGTCGTTGGACGACCCGAGTCACGCCAACCGCGGGGCCTGGGGCGGGCTCCTGGACCACGACAAGCTGATGCCGCCGGACATCAACCAGCGGACATTGTCCTTCTGCATCCAGGACGACCAGGCGTGCGACCACCCCGGCATCGCCCTTCCCACCATTGACGACCTGCTGACGCTGCTGGTGCTGCCACAGCACACGGCCTATAACCGGTGCTGCGTCAGCCAGTCCCCCGACGTACCGGCGACGTGGCTGGCCAAGACCATGCGGTCCGGCTCAGTCCCAGGCGACGCGCAGTCCAGCCTGTACCACAACGCCCGGTTCAAAGATGGCACCTGGCAGGGCTGGAACCAGATGAGCGGGTTCGACGGCGCACTGACCTTCGTCGCCGGCGGGGTTTCCGCGACCGGGATGCCCGACGGTTCGATGCAGACGATCGCCATCGGCAAGGACGGCTACTTGTACCACAACGCCCGGTACAAGGACGGCACCTGGCAGGGCTGGCGCACCGTCCAGGGCTTCGGCAGCGCGGACAAGTTCAACGCCAGCAGGGTGTCCGTGGGCGGCATGCCGGACGGTTCCATGCAGGTCATGGCCATCGGCAACGACGGCAACCTCTACCACAACGCCCGCTTCAAGGACGGCACCTGGCAGGGCTGGCGCACCGTCCTGGGGTTCGGCACCGCGCAGACCTTCAACGCGAACGAGCTGTCCATCACCGGCAAGGCCGATGGTTCCATGGAAGCCGTCGCCGTCGGCAACGACGGGAACATGTACCACAACGCGCGCTACGCCGACGGGAGATGGCAAGGCTGGCAGCAGGTCCGCGGCTTCGGCGGTTCGACCACGTTCGAGGCCCTGGGGGTGTCCATCTCCGGGATGCCGGACAACAAGGCGCAACTGGTCGCCATCGGCAAGGACGGGCTGCTGTACCACAACATCCGGTACGTGGACGGCACCTGGCAGGGCTGGAACCAGATCAAGGGCTTCGGCGCGAACACCTTCAACGCGGGCTATGTGTCGGCGACGTCCACTCCGGACGGTTCGCTGCAGATCGTGGCGTCCGGCAACGACGGCCTGCTGTACCACAACGCCCGCTACGCCGATGGCAGGTGGCAGGGCTGGAACAGCGCGCAGTGGGCCCCGGTCGGTGAGTTCTCGATCACCGGCATGCCGGACGGTTCGGCGCAGCTCATCTCCGGCTGATCGATCCACCCGAAGGTGGCGCCCGGCCGGGCGCCACCTTTCCCAGTCCCTGGAGGCATTCGTGTTCCGTCGCGTGCTGGCGGTGCTCGCCCTGACACCAGCCCTCGTTCTCGTTCCCAACGGTCCACCCGCGTCGGCGGCCCCGGCGGCGCCCGGTGCGCTGCGGGTGGACTACCTCACCGATCCGGCCGGGATCGACGACATCCACCCGAAACTGAGCTGGGAGCTCGCCAGCGGGCAGGCCGCGTACCAGATCCAAGCAGCGTCCACTTCGGACAACCTAGGCTCGCCGGACCTGTGGGACAGCGGTCAGGTCAGCTCGTCCGACACGACCGGCATCGCCTACGGTGGACCCGCTTTAACGTCACGGCAACAGGTCTACTGGCGGGTCCGGACGTGGGACGCCAGTGGCCAGGCATCGGCGTGGAGTTCGGCGGCGCGCTGGGAGATGGGCCTGCTCACCCCTGGCGACTGGTCCGCGAAGTGGATCGCCTCCCCCGTGACACCGGTCGTTGTCCGATTCCCCGCGCAGAACGCCCGTTGGGTGCGGCTGGACGTGTCCCGTCTCGGCCTGCCATTGCAGGAGAACGGCTTCCCGAACCCGGTGTCCCGGCTCCAGCTGGCCGAGATGTCCGTTGTGGATAGTTCCACCGGGACCACGTTGTCCCAGGGCGCGTCCGTGAAGGTGTCTGATAATTTCGGTGTCGCCGGGCAGTGGGCGCCCGAGTACGTGACCGACGGCTCGCTCACCTCCGACCAGGCACCGTTCGGGTACACGAGCAATGCCTACACCGACCCGAACCAGTCGATGTGGGTGGAGCTGGACCTTGGGCGCCAGCAACGGTTCGACGAGGTCCTGCTGTACCCGCGGACCGACACCACGACCGCGGACGGGCAGACGCCGAACTTCCCGGTGAACTACAAGATCGAGTACGCCAACGGTGGCGCGTTCTCGTTGGCGGCCACCGTATCCAACCAGATCCCACCGCCACCGCGTGCGTCGTATGCCCCGCAGTTCGCCAAACAGTTCACAGTGGACAAACCGGTTCGCAGCGCCCGGTTGTACATGACCGGGATCGGTGTGTACGACGTCAAGGTCGACGGCCAGGCCATCACTCCCGCCGTTCTGCAGCCACCGAACACGGACTTCCACAAGCGTGTCATCTACACGACTTACGACGTGACCGGACGCCTCGGCCAGGGCGGCCATGCGATCGGTGTGACGCTGGGCAACGGCATCGCGGACATGGCAGGCAACACCCCGGGCCGCTACCAGAAGTTCTGGGACACCATGGCCACCCCGCGAATGCTGGCCCAATTGGAGATCACCTACACCGACGGAACCACCACCCGGGTCGACTCCAATACCTCGTGGCGCACATCGGCCGGGCCGACGGTGTTCTCGAACTGGTACGGCGGCGAGGATTACGACGCCCGCCTGATCCAGAATGGTTGGGACACACCGGCTGGGGACATCGGTGGGTGGCCCGCAGCGGTACTGTCGTCCGCGCCTGGTTCGCAGACCGTGCTCAGCGCGCAGATGGCGCCGCCGGTCCAGCAGGTCGGCACGCTCAGGCCGGTGAAGGTCACGCCTTTGTCCAATGGGGACTACGTGGTCGATATGGGCACCAACTTCGCCGGCTGGGAACAGCTGTCCGTCCGCGGATCGGCGGGTACCAAGGTCACGATGTGGCCGGGTGAGCAACTGTCCGGGGACGGCTCGGTGGACCAGCGCAGTGTCGCCAAGAACACGCACATCTGGGACACATACACGTTGTCGGGCAACGGAACCGAGGTCTGGCACCCGTCGTTCACCTACCACGGGTTCCGTTACCTGCAGGTGCGCGGCCTGTCCACACCGCCGGACATCACCGGGATCGCGCTGAGTGCCGCGAACCCGGCCGTGGGCACGTTCGACTCGACGAACGGCCTGGTCAACTCGATCCACCGGATCACCCGGCAGGCCTTCCAGAACAACCTGTCCGGCGTGCCGACCGACACCCCGTCGCGGGAGAAGCTGGGCTGGCTGGAGCAGGACCATCTGGTGTTCGACGCGATCGCCCGGAACTACGACGTGGCCGCGTATTTCCGCCAGTTCCTGCGCACCGTCGGCGACAGCCAGCAGGACGACGGTCTCGTGCCGGACATCGCGCCCGAGTACACAACCTTCGCCGACGGATACCGCAACGACCCGAACTGGGGCAGCACACTCGTGCTCACCGCGTGGCAGCTGTACCAGACCTACGGCGACCGCGACATCCTCGCCGAGCTGTACCCGAAGATGCAGAAGTACCTGTCGTACCTGCAAAATCGGGCACAAGGGCCGCTGCTGACCGACAACGGATCACTCGGCGACTGGAAGGAAGTGGTCGAGAACGCCACATCCCCCAAGTTCACCGCGAACTACGCCTATCATGAGGTCGCGAGCACCCTGGCGAAGATCAGCACCGTCCTCGGCAAGGACGCGTCGCCGTACAACGCGCTCGCCGCGCAGATCGGGGACGCGATCAACCGGACGTACGCGCACAACGACACGTACGACAACGGCACCCAGTCCGACGATGCTTTGGCACTGGACATGGGAATCGTGCCGGACGCATCGCGGGCCGCCGTGCTCAACCACCTGTTGAACAGCATCGCTTCGGCGCGCAACCACCTGTCCGTCGGCGAGATCGCGTTGCCCGCGGCGATCCGGGTCCTGTCCGACGCGGGTCGCGACGACGTCCTGTACGACACCCTGGTCCAGACGGCCAGCCCCAGCTTCGGTTACCAGGTCGTGCGCGGCGCCACGTCGCTGACCGAGGACTGGAGCGGCCCGGACACCGTTGACTCGCAGGACCATCTGATGTTCGGCGCGATCGACAGCTGGTTCAGCTCGGCGCTGGGCGGGATCAGGTCGGTGACCGCGAACGAGGTGGCGATCAAGCCCGCGGTCGTCGGCGGCCTGCCGCATGCCCGCAGCACGTACGGGCAGGTCGTCAGCGACTGGACTCGCAGTGGCACAACGCTTTCGCTGCATGTACAGATCCCGGCGGGCCGCACAGCCACGGTTCAGGTCCCAGTCGACCCGGCCAACCCTGTTGCGTCACCGGGCTACCAGAGCGCGCAGGGCGGGTTCGCGCTGTACCGGGTCGGTTCTGGCAGCTACGACTTCACCAGTACCCTCCCGGTGACCGGCTCGAGCACCGTTCGCGCCGCCAACGAGACGCTCGTGATGTTCACCGTGCGGGACGGAAAGCTGTTCGGTACCAACCAGACCAGCACCACCAGCAGCTTCAAGCCGTGGTACCAGGTGAGCGGCGGCGCGGGGCTGGCCGGTGTGCCGGCCTCGGTCCTCTCGCCTGCGGCGGGCAATACGGTCCAGGCGTTCGCACGGAGCGCCGACGGTCACATCTGGGTGTTCGGCCAGTCGAGCCCGACCTCCGGGTTCTCGCCGGGGAGTGTGATCGGCGGCGGGCCGACGTTCGCCGGTGACCCCGCGGTGGCGTTGGCGCAGAACGGTGGCATGGTCGTCAGTGCGATCGACACCGGCGGCGACCTCTGGATGGCTCGGCAGACCGCGCCCGGAACGTGGTTCGAACCATGGACGAAGGTCAGCGTCTCAGGCGGCCTGACCGGCACGCCGGCGATGACCAAGTCGCCGGCCGGTGGGGGCACACTCCAGATCGTCGCGCGCACAACCGACGGCCACATCGACGTCTTCGGACAGTCCACACCGGACTCGGCACTCTCCCCCGGCGCTGTCATCGGCACCAGCACCTTCGCCGCCGACCCGGCAATCGCCCAGGCAACAGACGGCACGATGCTGGTCACCGCCATTGACGCAGGAGGCGACATCTGGGCGACGACCCAGACAGCCGTCGGCCGATGGTTCAAACCCTGGCAGAAGATCAGCGTCTCGGGCGGCCTGACCGGACGACCGGCGGCGGTCCTGTCCCCCGTCTCCGGCGGCACACTCCAGATCGTCGCCAGGACAACCGACGGCCACATCGGCATCTTCGGCCAGTCCAGCCCCACCTCCCCGTTCTCCAGCGGTAGCCTCATCGACACCGACGGCGGCCCGGCCCCCACCGGCGAACCCACCCTCCGGCTCGCCGCCAACAACAGCATGATCGTCGCAACCGAATCCGGCGGCG
>CBIMJO010000754.1:0-5483 GCA_966244135.1 uncultured Actinocrispum sp.
GCTGGCCGGTGTGGCCAACGCCTACCCGTGGTCCCGCCAGCTGGTCCAGGGCATGACCGGCGCGGACGTGACCGAGCTGCAGATCCGCGTCGCGGGCTGGGCCGCCGACAGCGCCAGCCACAGCCGCGTGAGCATCGACGGCGAGTTCGGCCCGGGTACCGCCGCCGCGGTCCGCCGGTTCCAGGCCGCCTACGGCCTCGGTGTCGACGCACAGGTCGGCCCGTCCACGCAGTCCGTGCTGAACTCGCTGGAGCAGTCCGACGGCTCCACGGCGCACTTCAACTGGAGCGAGTTCACCGACCGGACCACTGGAACCTTCAACGGTGGCAAGGTAAGCGCGGCCGCGGTGCGCGAGAACGCCCGCCGCTGCATGTACAAGCTGGAAGCGTTGCGCAAGAAACTGGGCAACAAGCCCATCACGGTGAACTCCGGCTTCCGCAACATCCAGCACAACGCGGAGATCGGCGGCGCCAGCGACAGCATGCACCTCTACGGCACCGCCGCAGACCTGAACGTCCCGGGCGTTGCGAACCGGACCGTCTACCAGAAGGCCGAGACCTGCGGGTTCTCCGGCCTCGAGCGCTACACAGTGGACCACCAGCACGTCGACAGCCGGGCGGACCTCGGCCGCGACTGGTGGTGGGAGAGCGGCACCATCTGAGACTGGGGGTGGGGCTGGGGCTGGGGATCTCGCCGGGTCCCCAGCCTCACTGCGTCGGTTTCTGCAGCGCCGCCTCGCAGGCGGGCCAGTCGTGGAAGTCGCGGCGCACGGCCCAGAGCTTGTGCGCGGCCTGGATGTTCCAGTCGGGGTCGAACGCGATCTTGGGCGTGCCGCCGAGTTCCTGCAGGCGGGCGTCGGAGATCTGGAAGACGCCCCAGTTGCGGCTGCCGTTGGTGTTCGGCAGGACCCACAGCGGGTCGAGGAAGGAGGCGCAGCGGGCGATGGCCACGGCCTTCTCCGGGTCCTCGGTGAACACCGCGCGGACCTTCTGCTCGATGGCCGCCGGCGCGGGCACCTCCATGCTGGTCTTCTGGTCGTACAACGCGTTCTTGGTCGGTGCGTCGACCACTCCGCGGGGCGTGATCCCGGCCAGGACCTGGAAGGCGGTGACCCGCTTGAGGGTCTCCGGGCCGAAGTCGCCGTCCACGGTGATCTTCGCGTGCGCGCGGCTGAGCAGGTTCTGCACCTCGGTCACGCATTCGTCGTGCTGGCCCATGCTGACCTGGCTGCACGCCGCGGAGAACAGCAGCCGGCCGTCGGTGGGCTGCTCGGCGGACGGCCGGAACGTCACCCACGCCACGCCGCCGACCAGCAGGACCGCGACCAGGCCCAGGACGATGTACCGGCGTCTGAGCCAGGGCTTCGGTCTGCTTTCCTCTTCGGACGGCGTCTGCTCGTCGGAGGCGGTCTCCGGCACGTCTCGTTCCGCGTCGGCCAACGCCCACAACTGGTGCAGCTCCCGCAGTTCCTCCGCGCTGGCCCCGCACACCTTCGCGAAGTTGTGGACCACCCGGTAGTCCGCCGGAACGCTGAGGCCCGAGCAGTACCGGTGCAGACTGGACCCGCTGACGCCCGCCTGCTTGCCGAGCCGCTCGAACCCACGCCCGCTGCGGTCCTTCAGCATCCGCAGGTAAGCGGCGAACTTCTCCGTCTGCGCAGTCGCTATCACCGAGACACCTCGCTCAGGCCACTGACAACCGTCGAGAAGCTAGCACCGCGCCGCCCGGCTCCGGACCAAGTTGCTGAATCCAGCCACGGTATTGGCAACCTCCGACCGACACCTTGACAGCCGGCCGGAACGCGTCCGGATCGATCCCCGGATAGCCCTGGCGGACCACCGAACGGTGGATGTCCTCGGACACGACGACGACCAGCGGCGCCGTGACAGCCCGCAGCCCGGCTTTCACCTCGGGCGCGTCGAGCAGCCGGAACGCCAGGTCGAGCGACTCGCCGAAGCAGCCGTCCCGGTCGTAGTGCACCTCACCGGCGTGCACGACCGACCGCAGCCGGATCGGCCCGTGCGCCAGCGCCGCGCCCAGCCGGGGCAGGACGTCGGCCAGCAGCAGCGTCTTCGGCAGGTGATCGGCCGGATGGAGCAACGCGAGGATGCCGTCGCCCCGGTCGACGAACGGATCCCGGTATCGCCGGGTGATCCCCGCGGCCGCGAGCGCGTCCTCGAACAGGTGGTACATCACCCGCCGCTGCCGGAGCTTCGCGGAGTTGTTGTGCATGGTGGAGTTCTCGATGTCGACCGCGAGAACGACGCGGTGGCGCGGAAAGTGCGGGAACCCCCGACGGACGCGCATGGGACCGTCCCCTTTCGCTCAGTGGACGGAACCGAGTGTCGGGGCGCGGGAACCCCCGTTGACGACGGCCGGACGGACCCTGACGAAGTTGAACGCGCGCCCAGCTGAGACCGCCCTGTGACTGGTGCCGGCTGAACGCTTTCTGACAGCCTTGAACGGTTCGGCGCCAACTGAGGGACAGCCAAGCAGGGGACAGCCAAGCAGGGGACAGCCAAGCAGGGGACAGCCAAGTAGAGGACAGAGCACAGTGGAAGGGCGGCGGCGTGGTGCTGAAGCGTGAGCCGACTCCGCCCGGGCCGATCACCGACCTGTTCGACCGGCTGCACACACTCCACCTGCACGCGGGCGAACCGGGCGTGCGGCAGATCGCCCGCGGCATCGGCCCGGGCGTGCTCAGCCACGCGACCGTGCACAACGTGTTCCGTGGCCCCAAGGTCCCGCGCTGGGGCAACCTCGAGCTGATCGTCGAGCAGCTGCGCGGTGACGTGGATGCGTTCCGGTCGTTGTGGCTGGCCGCGCTGCACGCCGAACGTGCCGCTGTCCCGCCCGCGGGACCAGAGCCGGTGGTGCTCGCCGACCAGCTCTTCGACTTCGTGATGGTCACCTACAAGCCGCCGATCCGGAGCAAGACCGACAGCCCGGCGGGCGGGCGGTGGAACTTCCGTGGCAGCGCGGTCGGTGACGTGCTGTGCGACCGCGTCGTGTCGCACAACGGCGTGTGGATCAGCGGCTGCGGGCCGGACGACGCCCGGCCGCCGGCCAAGGCCGGTGGGGTCTCGTTCCTCTCGGTGGGCATGTCCGCGGCCGAGGTGGAGGCGCACTACGAGGGCTACTGCAACTCGACGATCTGGCCGCTGTACCACACCACGATCGAACGGCCGGAGTTCCAGCGCGAGTGGCATGTGGCCAACCAGGTGATCAGCAGGCGGTTCGCCGAGGTGGTCGCGCGGTCCGCGGCCCCGGGCGCGCTGGTCTGGCTGCACGACTACCAGCTGCAGCTCACGCCAGGCTATCTCCGGCGGTTACGGCCGGACCTGCGGATCGGGAACTTCATGCACATCCCGTTCCCGCCGCCGGAGATCTTCCGCCAGCTGCCCGGGCGCGCCGAGGTGCTGCGCGGCCTGCTCGGCTGCGACCTGGTCGGGTTCCAGCGGCCCGAGGCGGTCGAGCACTTCGTGCGGCTGGCGCGGCAGGTTCTCGGCCTGCCGACCAGTGCGAACACGATCGAGATCGACGGCCGGACCGTGGTCGCCGACGCGTTCCCGGTGTCCATCGACGTCAAGGCCGTGGAACGGATCGCCGCCCGCCCGGAGATCCGTGCCCGCGCCCGGCAGATCCGGGCCGAGCTCGGTGATCCGGCCAAGCTCCTGGTCGGCATCGACCGGCTGGACTACACCAAGGGGATCGAGCAGCGCCTGCTCGCGTACGGCGAGATCCTGGCGGACGGCTCGCTGCCGGCCGACTCGGTGGCGTTCATCCAGATGGGCACGCTGACCCGGGAACGCGTGGCCAAGTACACCCAGCTGCGTGAACGCGTCGAACGCCTGGCCGGCCACCTCAATGGCAAGTACGGCAGGCTGGGCAGCCCGGTCGTGCACTACTCGACGCAGGGCTTCGACTTCGACGAGATCATCGCCCTGTACCTGGCCGCTGACGTCATGGTCATCACCCCGCTGGCGGACGGGATGAACCTGGTCGCCAAGGAGTACGTCGCCAGCCGCACGGACAACCAGGGCACGTTGGTGCTCAGCGAGTTCGCCGGGGCGGCGGCGGAGCTGACCGAGGCGATCATCGTCAACCCGAACGATGTGGATGATTTGAAGAGCGGGATCCTGCGCGCGATCACCATGCCATCGGGCGAACAGCGCCAGCGTATGGAGGCAATGCGCTGGCAGTTACGAACTCACGACGTGCACGGTTGGATATCGGCATTCCTGACGGCTGTGGACAAAGCGGCCGCGCACCACCGAGGCTGACCCGAAATTGTCGGTCCCCTCCCGTAGCGTGATTTTCAGGGGTTCCCCCTGGCGGGGGACCCCTGCGTGAGCACGGGTGGGTATCTCAATGGCCTTCTTGGACCCAGAACGGGCCGGAGCGCCAGTGGATTCGCTGCGGGCCGCCGGTGGGGTGGTCGGAGGCGAGGTGTCTGCGGCCGGTGCCCAGGCCGCCGAGGAAGCCCGTGCTGACGTCCTCACCTGCGGCGATGGCCTCGTCGGCCTCCTCGGGGGTCACCGGCACGATGTCGAAGTACTGCGCGTCGTCGCCGCCCGACCAGTCCACGAATTCGGTGAAGATGGCGATGAACCGCTGTCCGCAGTTGGCGCATTGGCGCACCGAAACGCCGTAGTGCGAGTCCGAGATCAGACGTTGGGTGATGGTGAGGCCACCGCGGGTGTACTCCAGCACGGCCACCGGGTCCTCGCCGTAACAAGACGCGCAACCGAAGTCCATGTGTTCCCCCTTTCATTGGGTTTGACGCGGCACACCCTCGGCCGGTTGCATGATCCACCATGGCGAGGATGCACGCTGACGAAGCCGATATCGATGTGCCGCTGGTGCGTCGGCTGATCACCGAGCAGTTCCCCCAATGGGCGGATCTGCCGGTGGCGGACGTCATCTCCTCGGGCACGGACAATGCGATGTACCGCCTCGGCGAGGACATGGCGGTGCGCCTGCCGCGGATCCCGTCGGCGGTGCCGAGCGTCGACCGGGAGCACGCGTGGCTGCCGAGGCTGGCGGGTGAGCTGCCGGTGCCGATCCCGGTGCCGCTCGGCCGCGGCGAACCCGGCGCGGGCTACCCGTGGACCTGGTCGGTAGTGCGCTGGATGCCGGGGGAGAACCCTTGCTACGCGTCCGATCCGCTGGCGCAGGACCTGGCGGACTTCATCGTGGCGCTGCGCCGGATCGACCCGGCGAACGGCCCCCGCCAGGATCGCGGCCGGCCGCTGCGGACCCGCGACGACGCGACCCGCAAGGCCATCGGCGAGCTGACCGGCATGATCGACACGGCCGCGGTGACCGAGATCTGGGCCGAGGCGGTGGCGCTCCCAGAGTGGCCGGGACCGGAGCTGTGGTCGCACGGCGACCTGAGCCCGGGCAACGTTCTGGTCCGAAATGGACGGTTGAGCGCGGTGATCGACCTGGCCGGAGCCGGGGTCGGCGATCCCACCGTCGAC
>CBIMJO010000755.1:0-5481 GCA_966244135.1 uncultured Actinocrispum sp.
GTGCACCTCACGCTGCCCGGACAGTTTCCTGGCACCCACCGAGATCAAATAGACAACAGCCCCCACCAGCCCGGCGACGATGCCGTACCCGAACACCACGGCCACGATCCCCAGCAACAGCTCCCAGAACCCGACCGCCATCGAGCCAGTGACCTCCCGCTGCCCAACAACTCCCACATACCCCAGAACAACACCGCACACCAACGCCCACACCCACGCCCCCGCCACCACCATCTTGCGCGCGGTGCCGGATCGCGGAACCCGGACAAGAGGAGCAAGCGTGGGTTTGAGCGTCGCGTCCGGTTCGATGGTCCCCGGGTTCGCGACGGCCTTGATGGTGGTGGCGATCCGTTGATCCAACGTCAGCGGTGGCGGCGGCGACATAGCGAAGAACGGCCGAACGAAGAGCGGCGCCTCCCCACCAACAGCGCCCCCACCAGCACGTTCCCCGGCACCGTGTTCCCCGGCTGCACGCTCCTCGACAACATGCCCATCCGCAACGCGCTCATTGACAGCGCGCCCACCGGCTGCGCGATCCTCAACAGCACGCCGATCGACGCCGCGCCCAGCGACAGCCGGTTCCCCAGCAGCGCGGCCATCGACCACGCGCCCATCCGCGGCGTGTTCCCTGGCAGCACACCCATCGATGGCGCGCCTATCGGCAACGGGTTCCCCGGCCACGCGCTCCCCGGCCGCGCGCCCGTCGGCAGCCGCGTCCTCAACAGCATGCCCAACGACGGCATGCCCAGCGACAGTCGATTCCTCAGCAGCACGCTCACCGGCCACGCGCCCATCCGCGGCGTGTTTCCCGGTAGCACGTCTATCGACAGTGGATCCCTCGGCGGCGCGTTCACCGACCAAACCCTCACCGGCAGTGGGTTCCCCGGCAAAACGCCCACCGCCCGAGCCCCCATCGGCAACGGGTTCCCCGGCCACGCGCTCCCCGGCCGCGCGGCCATCCGCAATGGGCTCCCCCGCAGCGCGCTCAGCGACAGTGGTTTCCTCGGCAGCGCGTCCATCCGCGGCGCGCTCATTGGCAGCGCGTCCATCGGCAACGGGTTTCTCGGCTGTGCGCTCTCCGGCCGGGTGTTCCTCGGTTTGGTTCGTCAGGGAGTCGGCCAGCCATCTCGTCGTCGTCTCTACCAGCGGCGTGACTCCACCCGCGCTGCCGGGCTGGGGTGCGGGGTGGGTATCGGTCTCGGGGTGGGTTTTCGGGTCGGTCTCGGGGTGGGGTTTGAGGTCTGGGGGTTGTGTGTTCAGCCAGGTTTGGGCGGCGGTGCGGACTTCGACGTTCTCGTCCTCGTTTGCGAGGTGGGTCAGTGCGGCGCGGGCGGCCGCGGCTACGCCGCTGGCGCCGGAGGTCAGGGTGCCGAGGGCGGCGACGGCGAGCAGGCGGATCGCTGGGTCGGGGTCGGTCAGGTCCATCCAGGGGTTGGTGGAGCGGAGGGGGATGCCGAGGGGGTTGCGGGCGAGGTAGATCTCGCCCTCGGTTCGGTGTGCGGAACGTTGGGGGCGTTGGTTCGCGCCGTCGGCAGCCATTTTGCGGGCCGCGTTGACGACGGCGTCGTCGTCGCTTATGTGGTGGTAGGAGTCGAAGTCCGGGCCGCCGGTGCGGATGCCGTCGATCAAGGCGCTGGTGAACACCGAGCCCGGCTGGACCTGGCCCTCGACCGGCACGCCCTCGTAGGAGTACTCGAGCGAGCCGGACGCGGTGAGCACGACCCGCCCGCGGCCGGAGTTGAACCGGTCGGCGTCCAGGTCGGACGGGCCCTTGCTCCCGGCCGGGAACTCACCGCTGTAGCAACAGTCCAGAATCACGACCTGACTGGTCGCCCGGCAGGCCTCCAGTCGTTCGAGCAGCCATCGGGAGGCGACACCGGTCGCGGACAGATCCTCCTTTGTGGTGTTGGTGGCCGCGAAGTACAACTGCCCGCTCGGGTCCCGCAGACCGTGACAGGAGAGGTACATCAGCACGAGGTCGGACGACTTGCGCAGCCGCAGGAACTGGGAGATGGCCAGGCTGATGTCCCCGGCGGTCCGGTCGACGACCGTGGTCACCTCGAAGGCGCCGATCGCCGGATCGGACAGCACGGCCGAGAGGTCCACCGCGTCCTGGCCGGGTGCCCGCAGTTGCTGTAACGACGTGTCGTCATACCTGGCTGTGGCAACGACCAACGCGTACCGCCTGCCGGGTGGCAGATCAGGCGACGGTCGCGTGCTCATCGATGACGTGTCCCGGCGTTCGGAGGTCCGTTCAGCCTACAGCGGGACGAGGCGTGCTCATGGCACCGTTGAGCAAGGTGTCGAACGTCCAGCGGGCCCGCGCCTCGGGCGGCCCGGACACGAGATCGGGCCCCAGCTCCGCGATGAATGGGTACCGCTCTGGGGAGACGGTGTCCAACGCTCGGACGAGGGCGTCGTGGCCCTTGTCCCCGCCGCCTTTCTGGTGCTGCGTGCCGTGTTCGACTGCGGACGCGGTGAACATCAACAGCAGGATGTCGACGGCCCACGCCGCTTGTCCTGACGCCATGCCGCCCTCGGTGAGCAGCGCGAGTACGGTCTCCACGACGGCCAGGTAGTTCGGTCCGGTCAGCTTGGTCACCAGCGCGACCCGGCCCAGGCTTGGGTTGGCGTACAACACTTCCTGATAGGCCATCAGGACCGTCCACAAACGCGTCCGCCAGTCGCCGCCGGTCTCCGCCAGGGAGATGTGGCCGAGCAGCTCGTCGAGCACGGCCGCGTGCAGCTCCTCGGTGTCGCGCACGTAGACGTACAGCGAGGCGGGCCCGGTGTCGAGCTCCTGGGCCAGACGCCGCATCGTCACGCGCTCAACGCCTTCGGCACGCATCACGTCCAGCGCCGTCGCCACGATGCCCTCGCGGGTCAGCGCCGGTTTCGCCGGCCGTTCCCGCCGGTTGTACGTGCCCTTGGCCATGGCCCGACGATAACGCATGGCCGGTCAGACGAAGTCGTCGATCAAACCAAAGGTGACCTTGGGCTGCTCCAGCGCGGGCATGTGCCCGGCGTCCGGCACGACCACGAACCTGCTGTCCGGGAACGCATCCGCGTACCGCCGGCCGAACTCCGGGGGCACGACTGCGTCGTCCTCGCCCCAGATGAACAGCGCGGGCACGGTCACCCGGGCTAACCGGCGCATCAGCTTCGGGTCGTTCATGCCGGTCCCGGTGTACGCCAGCATGTTCGCGATGTCGCTTTCGGACGGTCCGCGTCCGCCGCCGCGGGGCGCCTCGATCCGGAACCCGTCGATCTCCGGCCCGATCCCGTCCAGCACAACGATCCGGCCGATCAGACCGCCCCGGTCGCGGACGGCCATCTCCGAGGCGACCCAGCCGCCGAACGAGCTGGCCACCACGGTGACATCGTGCAGCTTCTCGTCCTCCAGGAGATCGAGGTAGATGGTCGCCAGGCTGTCCAGACCGGTGAACCATTCGGGCCGTTCGGTGCCGTCCCACCCGGGATGGGTGGGCGCGAGAACCCTGGAGTCCTTGGCGAAGTGCTCGACGATCGACGCGACACCTCGCGGCCCGGAACCGCCGTGCAGCACCAGAACCGCACGGTCACCGGCACCTGTGTCCACGACGTCGACGTCAAGCCCTTGGTATGGCTGGAATTTCATGCGTGACCTTCCCTGAGTCCGTTCATCATGGCGAGCATGGGCTGCGGCGCGCCCGGGGCGAAGCAGTCGATGAGGTTGGCCGCCGACCATCGCGCGGCCTCCTCGGCTCGCGGGAACATCGCTGATTCGTACGCCTTCAAGGCAGTTTCGACATCGTCGTGGTCGGTGAGCGCGATCGCGAGCTCGGTCGCGTCGAGCATGGCGAGGTTGGCGCCTTCACCCGCGAACGGGGACATCAGGTGCGCCGCGTCGCCGAGCAGCGTGACGCCCTCGACGCGATCCCACTTGTGCCCCACCGGGAGCGCGTAGATCGGCCGCGACACGAGTGTGTCGCCGCTGATCAGGGCGCGCAGTTCGGGCGCGAAGTCGCCGAACAGGTCGAGCAGCCGCGCCCAGGTGACCGTCGATCCCCAGTCCTTGTCCGCCTGGACGGCGATGTAGACGCGGGTGCGGCCGTCCCCATTGCGTTGGGCGATCAGGCCTTTGCCCTCGTCCAGCGCGAACATCGTGCCCATCCCGACGATCTCGGGCGCACCGTCCAGATGAGCCTCGGCAAAGGACAGTCCGGAGTAGACCGGCTCCGCGTCCGACAGCAGCGGCCGGACCTTGGACCACGCGCCATCCGCGCCGACGAGGAGCTCGGTGTGGACGGTCTCGCCGGACGCCAAGGTGATCTCGTGTTCGGACACCGCGGTCACCTTGGCACCCCAGCGGATCGTCCCGCTGGGCAGGGAATCGACCAGCATGCGTTTGAGCGCGCCGCGGTCCACCTCCGGCCGGGTGCCGTCGCCGACCGATTCGTCGAGGTGCACGACCCCATGTCTGTCGAGGATCCGCACGGCTTCGCCTTCGATCCGGGCGGCCGCCCGGAACTCGTCGTAGAGACCCGCCTCGGCGAGCGCGCGCTGGCCGGACTCCTCGTGCATGTCCAGCGTGCCGCCCTGATCGCGGGCGGTGGGCGAGGCGTCGAGCTCGTAGACGGCCGACGGGATCCCCCGCGTGTGCAGCACCCTGGCCAGCGTCAATCCGCCCAAGCCCGCGCCGATGATCGTCACTTGCTCCATGGCTTGCTCCCTTCGCGTCACGACTTACTATAACGAACATGTTCGTTCCGTACAAGTTCGTCACGAACATGTACGCCCACCAGGCACCCCTCGCTCAGTTGAGTGATCTCCACCCGCTCGGCCGAACATATGTTCGATCAACGCGTAGTCTGCCCCGCATGGACGCACCCGGCTCACCTTGGAAACCGCACGGCGACTTGATCTACCGCACCGACCGGCATGGCACCCGCGTCGGCATCCTCCCCGCCACCTGCCTGCGCGGTGAGCATTCGCTGCACGCCCTCGGCTACCGCGCCATCGAGACCGGCGACGGGCACCTCGAGGTCGTCTGCCAGGCCTGCGTCTCGCAAACCCCGCCCTACCCCGACAACTCCTGGATCCTGCGCCTCACCGAACCCACTCCCACCCGCGCCGAGCTCGACGACGCCCCCTACCAGTCGCTGCGCCGCCAGCTCGCCCCGGCCACCCGCTGACCGTCCACAGGAGACACAGCCGCCATTTCGGTGAACCTCGCCCCGGATGGCCTCTGAGCCCAACATAATCGCGGTGTGACGGTCGTCGAGGAACAGCGCACCCTGGCGCACACATCCATCGAACTGGGCCACCTCTACATGGAGGACTTCGCCGACGGGCCGGACCGCCTGCACGACCACTTCGCCAGAGTGGCGCCGTGGGCGAAGGTGATCCGGCCCGAGGGCGCCAGCACTGCCGTGCTCCTGGACGACTACTTCACCAAGTTGTCGTCCCCAGCGGAGATCGTCCCGCACCTGCTGTCCGCCG
>CBIMJO010000756.1:0-5480 GCA_966244135.1 uncultured Actinocrispum sp.
GGCGCCCTGCCGGGGGGGGGGGGGTGGCCGGCCCGGCCACGCCCCCGCGCCGGTCACTACTCTGGTCACGTGGAGTTACGACACCGACGAACCGGGCATTCCTCGGAAATCGCCCATGTTCCGGTTGCGCGGGACCGGCGGAATTCGCCGCCGGAATTCCACGATTTCTTTTCCGGGAACACCGCCGAACGGGCGATGTGCGATTGTCTTCCCGCGGTGCCGCGATGAGTGGTTACCCCGAAGCGGAACCACTCCCCTGGACCCGGCGGCGGGTGCTGACGCAACCATTGGTGTTCCACTCCCGGCCCGGCGCGCTGGCCGCCGAGTTCGCCCGGCTGATGACGTGTTCCGATGACGCGGACGCATTGCTGGCCGCACTGGACGCGGTCAATCACCTCAGCGGTCACCCGCACCTCGCCGCAGCGTTCGCCCCGTTGGTGCCCGCGGCGGCCGCCAAGCAGCCCTCCGGCGTCGTCGACGAACTGATCACCACGCTGGTGCTCGGACTGGCCGGGGAGCACGTGACCGTCCCCCAGCGCGGCAAGGGCTGGCTGCGACCGTTGCGGCACCGGATCAGCAGCCTGCTGCAGGGCACGGCGACCCCGGTGTCGGCGGCGACGCATCGCGGCGGCTGGCTGGACCCGATGGTGTTCGTGCAACGGATGCTCAACAACCCGGACGCTCCCCGCGATGACGTGATCGACGCGCTGCTGCGGCTGGCACCGGACAACCGGCGCGAGGCGTTCCGGCTGACCTCCGGGCTGAGCGGGCCGTACGCGCACGCCGTGTTCTACGCGCTCGGCGGGTCGGTGGACCTCGCGCCGACGTGGGTGAACATGGCCGCCGCCCGCGCCCGGCAGCCCGACGCGGTGTGGACATTGACGAAACGGTTGCCCTGGCTGGGGTTGCGGTACGAGACCGAGCTGGAAGGGTCCATCCGGGACACTCCACATCGGATGGTTGCGTCGCCCTACGACGTCGACCGGGTCGAGGCCGATGCGGCATCGTTCCTGTTGCACACTCCGGAACTGCGGTCCGGTCCGGCGGAACTGGCCCCGCTGCAGGCGTATCTGGACCACCCGCAGGCGCCGGGGCCGTCCGGAGCCACGCTGATCGCGGTCGCGCTCGCCTCCCCCGACGACGAACTCGCCCAGCTGGGCATCGACATCACGCTGTCACTGTTCGAGCGGCGGCTGCTGGGTCCACGCAAACTCGGGACCGCATTGCGGCAGCTGGGGGCCGACCGGGACCGCGTGGACACCGTTCTGGATGTCGTGGCGATGGAACATCCGGCCGCCGTTGCCGAGCTGATACCTCTGTTGCGCCAGATGGCCTAGTGTCGTCTTGACCGTTTCCGGGTACTCATATACGGGTTCTCGAGAGGCGGTGTTCGCGGTGAAAGGTCGCTGGGTGCGATTCGCGATCCTCGGTGTCGCAGTGGTCGCCGTGCTCGCGGCGGTGCTGCAGCTGGTGGGTCTGTTGCCGAAGCTCAACCCGTTCGAATCGTCCACAATAGACCGTAGCCAGCCCGCGGTGCTGCAGGCGGTGCGGGACCTGAGCCAGTACCACGCGGCGGCCGGGGACTACCAGGTCGTCATCGACATCGAGAAGGACATCAAGTTCGTGCCGTCGTCCATCGCCGGCACCCGGACCCTGTTCGTGGCGGCCGGTTCGGTGGACGCGTTCATCGACTTCGGCCACCTGAACCAGGACGCCATGGTGGTCTCCCAGGACCGCAAGTCGGTCGACATCACCCTGCCCCCGGCCCAGCTGGCCAAACCCAGCCTGGACAACAACCGCAGCTACATCTACAGCCAGGAACGCGGCCTGCTGGACCGGCTGACCGCGCTGGTGGATCCCCCGCAGCAGCAACAGTTCTACGTCGCCGCCGAGCAGAAGATCGCCGAAGCGGCGCAGCACTCGGGTCTGACCGACCGCGCCAAGAACAACACCAAGATGATGCTCACCGGCATGATCCAAGGCCTGGGCTTCACCGTGACCTTCCACGACTCCCAGGACTAAACCCCCCGCGCGTGTCTCACGGGTCGGACGAACGAGACACGCGAGGGGTTAGCCGGTTTTGCGCATGGTGTCGGTGGAGTCGCGGTCCTGGCGGCCGTCCTCCGGGGTGTAGTCGTGGTGGATGCGCACGATCATCTGGTTGCCGGACATGGTGATCGTAATCGTCCGGGTGGCGAAGCCCTGGTCGTAGAACGCGTGCAGGGCGCCGCCGGAGAAGGTCGCGGTGGCGTTCCCCCAGTCGCACAACGGGGTGCAGGCGCCGAACACCCGCAGGGTGGCGCTGGTCGCGGTGGCGTTGCTCAGGGTCAGCTTGGCCACGTTGCCGGTGTTCGGGTCGACGTTCGACCAGTTGCCGATGAACGGCTGAACCGGTGAGGTCGAGGTGAACGTGGCCCGCACGGTCTTGGGACCGTCCATTGTGACCGAACACGCTCCGGCGCCCGTGCACGCGCCGCCCCAGGCGGTGAACTTGAAGTTCGCCGCCGGGGTCGCGGTCAGCGCCAGCACCGTTCCCTGGTCGACAGTGGCCGTGCAGGTCCCCGGGCAGGTGATGCCCGGGCCGGTGATCGTCCCGCCCGTCGGCGCGACAACGGTCAGCTTCGCCTTGGGTTTCTCGTTGACCTGCAGGCTCACCGCGGTCGTCGCCTGCTGACCGTCGGGCATGGTCGCCTGCACGCTCACCTGGAACGTCTTGGCCGTGCCCCAGTGGTGCGAGGTCATGACGGTGTCACTGTTCGCGCCGTCGCCGAAGTCCCAGTGCGCACTGCGGGGCGCGACATTGGTGGTGGCGCTGACGTTCAGCGTGATGTCCTCGCCGACCATCGGGGTCGCCTTGGACAACGTGATCTTCAACGTCGGCGGGGGCGGCGGCTTGTTCGGCTCCTGTGGCGGCTGCTGCGGTTCCACCACCGGAGGCGGCGGAGGCTCAGGCGGCGGTGGTGGCGGCACCGGCGGCACGGTGACCTGCGTCGACGGCGGCGGCGCGGACGGCGGCGGGGGCTGGGTGGCCGGTGGCGGGTTGACCGGCGTGTTCACCGGGGTGGTGGTCGTGGTGTCCTTGGGTGGCAACGGGTCCTCGCCGCCGTGGGTGGTCAGGCCCTTGGCGGGGTCGGCGAGGTCGTACTTGGCTGCGGGCACCACCCCGCCGTTGAGCTGGATCACCCCGGCGCGGTCGGACGCGGGATCGTTGAAGAACACCACGTTGTCCCGGTTGAGCAGCTGGAACTGCGTGCGCGGGTCGAGCACCTGGGACTTCGCGACGACGTTGTGGCTCTTCAGGTCGATGATCCAGACCTGGCCCGCGGTGTAGTCCGGCACGAACACCCGGTTGCCCGCCTCGACCGGCGTGCCCAGGTTGCTGCCCGAGGCCAGCGGGACCACGTCCCCGCACTTGCGCTCGGCGACCTCGCAGATGATCAGCACACCCCGCGAGGCCACCAGGTACACCCGGCCGCTGTGCGGGGACCCGCTGACCGTGACCTTGTCGTCGGAGCGCACGCCCAGGTCGAACGGGGTCCCGGGCGCACCGGTGTCAGGGTCGACCGGGACGGCTTGGCGGGTGCTGGTGTTGATCACCACTGGGCGGCCGTTCGCCACGGTCATCACGCTGGTCCCGGGCGTGGTGACATTCCTTGTGCTGCTGCGTTTCTGGTGGTCCAGCCGGATCAGCTCACCGGTGGCGTTGTCGATCAGCCAGAGCCGGCCCGCGTCGTCCACCGCGGTCGAACCGGGGGTGGGCTGGGTCGTGAGGGTGCCCAGATCGCCTTGCCGGGCCAGGGTTTTCGGGTCGGCGGTGGCCACGATGCCCCGCCTCGTGTCGATCATGTACACCGCGTCGTTGACGGCGAACGCGGTCAGCCCCAGCCCGGCGTCCGGGATCGGCGCCGCGGGCTGGCTCATGTCGAAGGTGGCGCCGTCGACCCGGCGGATGGTGCCCAGCGTGTGGTCGATCGCGTACGCCGTCGATCCGTGCTGTACCACCTCGATGGCGTTGCCCGGGGCCGAGACCTGCAGCTGGGCAACGACTTCGGCGGACGACCCGTCCAGCAGGGTGAGCTGGCCGACCTTGGCCGAGGGCAGCCACGCGGCGCCGGACAACAGCCGGACCGACTGGGCCTCCTGCCCGGATCCGAACATGACGGCACCGGCCACGCCGAGCGCAGCGACGCCCAATGTGGCCAGCCGGGCCCAATACCGGCGAGCGGCTGCGAGGCTCACCTTCACGCGATCACGTCCAAGCCAGGTCGACATTGCGAGCTTAATGTCCTTCCCACCAGGAAGTCGTGCCCTTTCAGGCAGAACAGCGTTACCCGATTCGTCCGGTGATGGGGATCGCGCTGCGGATTGCTCGCGGATCGCGCCGCCCATACCGCGCTGACCTGCGCGGCAGTCTCGGGGGAGAGTGGCGGTATGCACGTGGGGATCCTGGGGCCGCTGGCGGTGACAGCGGACGGCGAGCCGGTCGAGATCGGCGGTGCCCGGCTGCGCGTGCTGCTGACCAGGCTGGCGGTGGCGGTCCCCCGCGTTGTCACAGTGGACGAACTGGCCGACGCGCTGTGGCCGGAGGAACGCCCGGCCGACCATGTCAGCGCGGTGCGCACGCTGGTGTCGAGGCTGCGCCGGACCCTGCCCGATCCGGACACCGTCAGGTCCGCGCCCGGCGGGTACCGGCTGGACTTGCCGGTGGAGTCGGTCGACGCGCTGTGGTTCGACCACCTGGCCCGCGCCGCCCGGCGCGAGCTGGCGAAAGGCGATCCCGCCGCCGCGGCCGGACTCCTGCGGACCGCGTTGAAGCTGTGGCGGGGACCGGCGCTGGCGGACGCGGCCCGGCACGGGTTCGCGGTCGGCTACATCGCCGGGCTGGACGAGGCCCGGCTCACCGCGATCGAGGATCTCGCCGAAGCAGAACTCCACAATGGACAGTCAGATGTGGCCGGTCTGGCCGAGCTCGCCGCCCAGCACCCGTTGCGCGAACGCTTGCAGGGCCTGCTGCTCCGCGCGCTGAGCCTCGAAGGACGGCACGCGGAGGCGCTCGCCGGGTACGAGGAGGTCCGGCGGCGGCTCGCGGACGAGCTGGGCGCGGATCCCGGTCCGGAACTCCAGCAAGTCCACCAGGCCCTGCTGCAAGGCCCACCGGCCAAGGAAAAACCGCGCAGCGGCAACCTCCGGCTCGCGCTGACCAGCTTCATCGGCCGCGCCAAGGAGGTCGGCCAGGTCGGGAAGCTGCTGGCGGACAACAGGTTGGTCACGCTGGTCGGACCGGGCGGCGCGGGCAAGACCCGACTGGCGACCACGGTGGCCGCGGGCCTGGCCGTCTCGGGCGGGGTCTGGCTCGTCGAGCTGGCGCAGGTGACCGACCCGAACGAGGTCCACCTGGCGGTGCTCGGCGCGCTCGGCCTGCGCGACGCGCGCAACGCGGACATGCGCACCCGTGACCCGATGAGCCGCCTGATCGATCT
>CBIMJO010000757.1:0-5473 GCA_966244135.1 uncultured Actinocrispum sp.
CGTAGCCGACACACCCGTGCCCGAACGCCTGGCCATCGGCCAGCCCGGTCCCGGAAAAAGCCCAGTGCGAAGCGAACCGCACCCGGTACCCGGTCGACGCCATGACCGAAGGATCGACCCAGCACCCCGCACCACGCTTGAAACTGACGCCGATGAAGGAGTTCTCCGGGTTGTTCACCGGCTCGGCCGACCACTCGACGGTGGTCCGGCCAGGGTCGGCCACCGCCAACGGGTCGGCCACGGAGTCGCGGTAGCACACCATGGTCCGCAGGTCGTCCTCGAAACGCACCTGCCACCAACACGTATTGCCCGCGAACACCGCCAGGTTGCCGCCCTGCCGGACGAACCGCTCGACCGCGGACCGCATCTCCAGCGACCAGTACTCATCGTGACCGTTGACCACCAGCAGCCGATAGTTCCGCAGCAGGTCCAGACCATTGTGCAGGTCAAGCCCGGAACAGTACTCGGCCTGATATCCCGCGGGCCCAAGCCAGTGCAACAGACCGTGTTCGAAGCGTTCCTCGGGCGGCTCGGCACCCGGCCGGTCGAAGGTCACGCGTGCGGCCCGGTCCGGCTGTTCGGCGAAGTACAGGCCCTGTCCCGGAACACCGCGCTGGTTGTAGGCCTGCCAGGTGGCGAACGGGATCGACACGAGGATCGGCGCGGACGGCCGTGCGGCGCGAACGACGAAGTGTGGCGCTGACTCCTCGGGCACACCGGGTGAGAACACCGCCCGGTACAACGAGCTTGGCCACTCGGGCGGCACGTCGAAGCTCCACTGCGTGCCGGTGAACTCCGTGGTCAGCAGAACCGCGTCGGTGACGGCGTCCTCGACCCGGACCCTTCCCGAGTCCCCGCCGAGCACCCGGAACTCCATGCGCTCGCCTTGGGCGCAGGACGTCGTGGTGGCGTAGGCGCGGATCACGCGAGCGCCGCCTCCACCAGCAGGGTCTCGAACCCGCGCAGGTAGGCCTCGATGTCGCGCAACGGGACCAGCGCCGTGTCGGCGTACAGCGAGACCTCCATCAGGTCGCCGGATCCGCCGATGTGCACCCGGAACGGGCTGATGTTGCGGTTCATCGACCCCGCCCACGCGAACGTGGTGTCCGCCAACGCGGCCTTGACCTCGTCCGGCGAGGGCGGAGCGGCCCGCGGGTCATCCCGTTGGACCAGACGCTGGTCGTTGAAGGTCGCGAACGACAGGGTGTCGTCGACGACCGCATTGCGTTCATCCGGCGGATACTGAGCGTGCCGGTAGCCGCGCAGTGCCATCTGCCAACAGGACTGGACCAGCTCGTCGAACGCGCCCACGCCGAGGTCGAGCACCACCAGGCCCTCCTCGGAGATGGTGGCCACGCTGTCCCGCCGGCGGGAATCGAACCGGTTGCCCACGATCGGCCGCACACCGCAGATCCGCTGCCCGGACAGTGTCCCGGCCATCGAACTCGCGGCCGCGAGCAGGATCGTCGAGGAGCTGACCCGATGGCGCGCGACCAGCGCCCGGACCGCGCCCTCGAGTGCGGCCGAGTGCATGACCGCCTCCCGGTACCGCACGGGCTCGGGCCTCGCACTGAAGTCCGGAGCCGGCGGCGAGATGCGCTGGTGCTCCGTGGCCCAGTAGTCGATGGCACGGGCGGCGATCCGTCGCCCCTCCGCCGAACTCTCCTCCGCGGCGATGTCCGGCGGCTGTGGAGCGGTCAGCTCCGGACCTTTGCCCCGGGCAAGAATCAGCCGGAGGTCGCGCAGCACCAGATCCGCGCCATGCCCATCGACCGCGAGATGACTGAACACCAGGACTATTCGTGACACGGTGTCATCGGTGACCACGAGACCGGCGCGCACCGGCCATTCCGCACGGTAGTCAAAAGTGGTCCGGACCAGTTCGGCGGCCAGCCGGGCGGCCGCGACGGAATCGTCCGATTCGGACTCGACCACGTGCACGTCCAGTGTGCCGTGCCCGGAAACCTGTTGCAGCGGCGTGTCATGCGGCCCGGTCAGCCGGGTGCGCAACGCGTCGTGCCTGCTCATGACCGCACCGAGGGCATCGAGCGCCCGGGGGATCGTGACTGGTCCAGACCTGTTCGGCGGGGTCAGGATCCGCTCCACGCTGAGGTACTGCTCCTCCGGCCGGGCGGCCACGATCGCCAGCCAGAGCCCGCGTTGTCCCCAGGTCAGCGGGTATGTGCCGGACCGGAGGCCGTCGAACTCGGCGCGTTCGGTCACGAACCGGCCTCTACCTGAGCCACCAGGTCGTCCAGGGTGTCCATCCGGCCCGGGTCGAGCTCGACCCCGAATTCCCGGTCCACCGCGTCGATCACGCGCATGTGGGCCACGGAGCTGACGCCGAGGTCGCGCAGAGTGAACTGCCCGCCAAGCACATCGGCGGAGCCCACCTCACCGTCCGTGGCGACGGCGACGAGATCCGCGAGCCTTTGGCGCAGCTGTGTGGAAATCGGCACGGCGGAGTCTGGCACGACAATGCGAGCGACAGCAACCACAAGGGTTGACGCGCCTGCGGTTTGTTCCTAGCGTGGCGCAGACATTGGCTGAGTGGAGACACACTGGGGATGACGCAGTCGATTCCGGCCGTGCTGAGCGCGCGTGCGTCGATCGAACCGGACCGTGAAGCCCTTGCCGTGGCGGGAATCGGGACGTTGACCTGCCGCGCGTGGGACGAGCGGTCCAACGCGGTCGCGCACGGCCTGCTGGCGCGCGGAGCCGGCCCGGGCGACCGGGTCGGGCTCGTCTTCGGGCACGCCGATTGGCTTCAGTTCGCGGTTTCCTGGTGCGCCGTGCTCAAAGCCGGGGCGGTCGCGGTGCCGCTCTCGGACCGCCTGCCGCCTGCGGAGCGCGAGCGCCTGTTAACACAGTGCAAGGCCTCGGCGGTCCTGCACGGCTCAGGCGTCGAACCATCATCCACAGTGGACTGGTCGGCCACGCCCGACGAGGTCCAGACCACGAGGTCCAGTCCACCTGACGTCGAACTGCGCCCCGGCGACCTCGCACAGATCCTCTACACCTCGGGCACGACCGGCCGCCCGAAAGGCGTCGCCGCCACCCACGCCAACCTGGCGTTCGCCACCGCCGTGCACCCGAAGCGGCGGCCATTCGCGCACTCCAGACACCTGCTGCACGCGTTCCCGATCGGCACGAACGCCGGCCAGGTCATGCTGCAGCACGCACTCAGCGCCGCCCCCACCGTCCTCACCCTGCCGCTGTTCACCGCGGACCGGTTCGCGCGCACCATCGAGACCCACGGCGTCGGCACCGTATTCGTAGTACCCGCGATGGCCATCGAACTCCTGACCGCGGCAGTGGCAGACCGGTTCGACCTGTCCAGCGTGCTGTTGCTCGGATCGGCGGCCGCCGCGCTCCCACCCGCGGTCGCGGCCAAGCTCGCCACGGCGTTCCCACGGGCCACCATCACCAACTACTACACCTCCACCGAGGCGTCCCCAGCACAGACGATCATGATCTACGACCCGGACCGGCCGGGTTCACTGGGCCGGGCCGCGGGCGGCAGCACTCTCAAGATCGCCGACGAACAGGGCACAGCAGCGGCCGCCGGGCAGACAGGTGAGGTCTGGCTGCGCGCGCCCACCCACGCCCGCACGTACTACGGCGAGGACAGCGACGACACTGTGTTCCGGGACGGCTGGGTGCGCATGGGCGACCTCGGTTACCTGGACGACGACGGATACCTGTTCCTGGTCGACCGGGACCGGGACGTGATCAAGTCCGGTGCGTTCAAGGTGTCGACCCTCCAGGTGGAAGCCGCGTTGCACGACCACCCGGACGTCGTCGAGGCCGCCGCTTTCGGCGTACCGCACGATGTCTTGGGCTCGGCCGTGGCCGCCGCCGTGGTGGCCACGGCCCCGCTGACGCTACCGGAGGTCCGCACGTTCCTCGGCGGCCGGCTCAGCACACATGAACTGCCCGCACGCCTGATGGTGCTGGACGCGTTGCCAAGGAACAACGCGGGCAAAGTGATCAAGTCCGAGCTGCGCCGTCTGGCGGAGGAGTGACCATGTCCGCACCCACCACCGACCGGCCGGCCTCGGCGGCCCAGCACGGTATGTGGCTCACCGAACGCCTCCGGGACACCGGCACCGCGTTCCACATGCCCCTGGACATCACGCTCACCGGCCCGCTCGACAAGCAGGCCCTGCTGACGGCGTGCGCCCGGGTTGTCGATCGGCACCCGATCCTGGCCTGTGCTTTCACCGAACGGGACGGCGAGCCGTGGCTGGTCTCGGCCGCGGTCAAGCCTTCGGTCACCGACGCGCCTGTGCTCAATGTGGACACTGGGCCGCTCGCCGCGTTCACGCTGACACCACTCGGTCCGGGCCGGCACCGGTTGTCGTTCATCGCGCACCACCTGGTGTTCGACGGACTGTCCAAGGACATCCTGGTCCGCGACCTCGCCGCCCTGTACGCAGGCAAAGAACTGCCGCCGCTGCCGGACCTCGAGGACCATCCGTCCGCGCTCTCAGCCGCCAAGGAGATCTGGGCCTCACGCTGGCAGGACATCCAGACGGTCACCCTCGACGGCGCCTCCGTGTCCACAGTGGATGCATCGTCAGGTGGCGTTATTCCAATGCGCGTGGACCTGCCGGACGGGTGGGCAGTGACGCGATTCGAGTTCCTGCTGGCCGCTGTGCACGCGTTGCTCCACCGCTACGGCAACTCCCCCACAGCGGTCTCCGTCGACGCCTCCACGCGCCGACCCGATGAGCAGGACCACATTGGACTGTTCGTCAACGAACTTCCCGTGTTCGCCACGCCTGATCCCGCGACACCGTTCCGCGAGTTCGCCGCGACGATCCGGGCCGAACTGCGAACCCTGTATGGCGTGCGTGAAGTTCCGGTCGCCAGGGCGGTCGGCCGCATGAGCCCGCGGGCGGCGTTGACGCCGGTGTCGATCAGCTACCGGCAGCGGGACGCCGACCCGGTCTTCCCCGGGCTGGACGCGAGCATCGACTGGATGATGTCCGCGGGGGCGGTCCGGGGCGCCCTGCACATCCAGGCAGTCGACGGCCCGGACGGCCTCGACGTGTTGCTCCGGCATGCGCTGGATCCGGCCGTGGCCACCCGGATCGGCCAGCACCTGCAGGCCGTGATCCAGGCGGTGCAGGCGACCCCGGACCTCCCCTTGGCCGACTTGCCGCTGCCACAAACAGGCACCGTTACGGCTGTTCCGGATACCCGGACCACCGCGACCCCAGCGGCGGTCGCGGACGAACTGGTCGAGCAGGTCCGGCAGATCTGGGCGGAAGTACTGCGGCTCGACGATGTCGGTCTGGACGAGGATCTCTACGATCTCGGCGGGCACTCGCTGACGGTCACCCAGATCACCAACCGTGAACTCTCGGTCGATGGCGGGAGTTACGAGGTGTCCGCCCGGTTCGAGAACATCGGCAGCCTGAAGCCAGGCGCCGCGGTCTCGATGGCCGGCGTCACGGTGGGCCGGGTC
>CBIMJO010000758.1:0-5465 GCA_966244135.1 uncultured Actinocrispum sp.
AAGTCGTCGTCCGCTCTCGTGCGAAATCCTCGTGGGCGTCGTCCTCGAGCTGCCACGGGGGCAGGGCCTCCCGCGCGCTGAGCTCGGCCCGGATGGTCGTCTCTAGCAGGGCCCGGACATCGCGGGCGTGGACGACCCGACCGGCCTGCTCATCGCGGCCGGCCTGATGTTCTTCGCGTTCCTCGGGTTCGAGAACGTCACCTCGGCGACCGAACCGCAGTTCTCGGTGCGCCAGTCGCTGGTGGCGATCCCGGTGATCCTGCTGGTCACGCTGGTGGCCGGGCTCGCGCTCGGCGGGGCCGCGCTGTACCAGCTCGGCGGCGCCCGGCTGGCGCTGTCGCCCCGGCCCCTCTACGACGCGATGGTGGCCGCGGACGCGGCCTCGCTGGCGCCGGTGATCGCCGCCGCCGCGGGCTTCGCCACCCTGCTGGGCCTGCTGCTGGCGGTCGGTTCGATCCGCCGGACCCTGGGCGCGATGGCCGAGTTCTCCGACGTCCCGCCGTCGCTGGCGAACGTCGGGCCGCGGGGCGTCTCGGCGCCGTCCGCGGTGCTCGGCGGAGTCGGGATCGCGGTGGCCGCGGCCCTGCTCAACCCGCCCCAGGCGATCGGTGTGGGCGCCTGCCTCCTGTTGTTCTACTACGCGTTCACCAACGCGTCGGCGCGGCTGCTGATGGGCACCGAACGCGTGTGGCCGCGCCGGTCGGCGTGCTTCGGCCTCGGCCTTTCGGTCCTGCTCGGAATGAACATGTCGGTGAAATACCTGGTCGTGGTGCTCGTCGTGATGGCGGCCGGCTGCGTTTCCGGCGCCATTTCGTCGCGCTATGCCAGGAGGTAGCGAAAACCGGGATCTCTCAACGGACACGAGCCAGTGGGGTGGGCATGCGTGACTTACTGCTGTGGGGACATATCAGCTTCGCGATGATCTGGATCGGCAGCCAGATAGGCGTGCATTTCCTGTCGGTCCGGATCCGGAAGGCATCGCCGGATCTGCTGCTGGAACACATCAAGGGGGTGGAATGGCTCGGTAACCGGGTCCAGGGCCCGGCCGCCCTGCTGGTGCTGCTTTGTGGAATAGGACTGGTCATCGTCGACGAATACGGGTTCACCCAGTTGTGGATCCTGCTCGGGATCGTCGGGTTCGTCGTCGTGATGGGCATCGCGGGCGGCTACCTGGTCCCGCAGACCCGGCAGGTGCTGCAGCTGGCGAGCGCGCACGGGATCGACGCGCCCGACGTGCAGGCCAAGATCGCGACCGTGCTGCGCGTGTCGACGATCGATTCAGTACTGATGATCTTGATCGTGCTGGACATGGTGGCCAAACCGACGTTGTAACGTCTGCGCGTGTGACTGACCTTCAGCGTGGGCCGTTGCACGACCTGCAAGCGGGCCTTGATGCCACCTTCGCCCCGTTCGGCGGGTGGGAGATGCCGATCCAGTACAAGACCGGCGTGGTCGCCGAGCACACCGCGGTCCGCGAGGCGGTCGGCGTGTTCGACGTCTCCCACCTCGGCAAGGTCCGGGTCGCCGGGCCGGGCGCGGCGGAGTTCCTCAACCGCTGCCTGACCAACGACCTCGGCCGGATCAAGCCGGGCAAGGCGCAGTACACGTTGTGCTGCACCGACACGGGCGGCACGGTGGACGACATCATCGCCTACCTGGTGAGCCCCGAGGACGTGTTCCTGATGCCGAACGCGGCCAACACCGCCTCGGTCGCGCAGCTGCTCACCGAAGCGGCGCCCGAGGGTGTTTCGGTGAGCCCAGAGCACCGCGAGCACGCCGTGCTGGCCGTCCAGGGACCGCAGTCGGCCTCGTTGCTGGAGTCGCTGGGGCTGCCCACGGAACTGGAGTACATGGCCTATGTGGACGCTGAGTGGCGCGGCGTCTACGTCCGCGTCTGCCGGACGGGGTACACGGGTGAGCACGGCTACGAGCTGATCCCCGCCTGGAAGGACGCCCCCGCGCTGTGGGAGGCGCTGACCTCAGGCGGCGCCGTGCCGTGCGGCCTCGGCGCGCGCGACACCCTGCGCACCGAGATGGGGTATCCGTTGCACGGCAACGAGTTGTCCCTGGAGATCAGCCCGGTGCAGGCCGGGTCGACCTGGGCGGTGGGCTGGAAGAAGCCGGAGTTCTGGGGCCGTTCGGCGTTGCTGGCCGAGCGCGAGGCGCCCCAGCGCCGCCTGGTGGGCCTCAAGGCGATCGACCGTGGCGTGCCGCGGGCGCACATGACCGTGCTCGACGCGGCGGGGGAGCGGATCGGCGAGACTACCTCCGGCACGTTCTCCCCGACCCTCAAGACCGGCATCGCCCTGGCCCTCATCGACACCGCCGCCGCCATCGAACCCGGCGCCCACGTCGTCCTCGACGTCCGCGGCCGCCAACTCACCTGCGAGGTCGTCAAACCCCCATTCGTGGCAACCCACGTTCGCTAGATCAGGTGCCGCCGCACTCGCTACAAACTGGCGAGTGCGGCGATGAACAGGATTCCGGCGAGCACGATGGTCAGGATGAAGGGGCCGCCCTCGACGTCGCGGGGGAAGAACCGGCCGTGCTTGCGGCGCCACCACACGGCCCACCAAACGGCGCCGCCCAGGCCGAGGAACACGCCGAACACGTCCAGCCAGAGGTAGCCCACCAGCACCAGCAGGCCCGCGCCGAACGGCATCAGCGCGCCCACCGCGGCCGCCCGGATGTCCGAGCCCCAGCCGGCGGTGACGGTGTTTTCGCTGCTATCTGTCACGACTACACATAGTAGGACGTCCGATCCTCGGGAAGGCGATTTTCTGCGAGCGAAACGACGACTACCGTGCACCCATGACGTCTCTGCCGTTCACCCAGACCTCCAGCCCGGAACCGGCGACCCCGGAGCGGCTCGCGGAGGTATTGGCCGATCCCGGCTTCGGGCGGTATTTCACCGACCACATGGTGACCATCCGCTGGAGCGCCGACCAGGGCTGGCACTCAGCCCAGGTCGAGCCGTACCACCCCTTCTCGCTCGATCCCGCGGCCACCGTGCTGCACTACGGACAGGCGATCTTCGAAGGGCTCAAGGCCTACCGCCATCCTGACGGTTCCATCGCGTCCTTCCGGCCGGACGCGAACGCCGAGCGGTTCCAGAACTCCGCACGGCGCATGGCCATGCCGGAACTGCCCACCGAACTGTTCCTCGGGTCCCTCGAGGAGCTCGTCCGCGTCGACTCCCGATGGGTGCCCGACCAGGAGGAGTTCTCGCTGTACCTGCGGCCGTTCATGATCTCGGACGAGTCCACGCTCGGCGTGAACCGTCCGGCCAACCACTACCTGTACTCCGTGATCGCCTCACCCGCGGGCGTGTACTTCTCCGGAGAGATCAAGCCGGTCAAGGTCTGGCTGTGCCGCGACTACGTGCGCGCGGCTCCAGGCGGGACCGGCGCGGCCAAGTGCGCCGGCAACTAAGCGGCCTCCTTCGTAGCCCAGGCACAAGCTGTGGCCGAAGGATGCGACCAGGTTGTCTGGCTCGACGCGGTCGAGCGGCGCTGGGTCGAGGAGGTCGGCGCGATGAACCTGTTCTTCGTGTTCGGCGACCGGCTCGTCACCCCCGAGCTGTCCGGCTCGCTGCTGCCCGGCATCACCCGGGACAGCCTGCTCACCCTGGCCCGTGACCTCGGGTACACAGTGGAGGAGCGCCGGATCTCCACCGAGGAGTGGGAGAAGAAGGCCGAGTCCGGTGAACTCACCGAGGTCTTCGGCTGCGGGACCGCCGCGGTGATCACCGCTGTGGGTTCGGTGAAGCACACCGACGGCGAGTTCACCATCGCGGGCGGACAGCCCGGCGAGGTGACCATGCGCCTGCGCAAGGCCCTGAGCGACATCCAGCGCGGCCTTGCCCCCGACCCGCACAACTGGCTGCACCGTCTCGCCTGAAGACCTAAAGGCAGGCGACGAGCAGCACCACAGTCGTTGTGAGCTCACAGGCGGCGCCAAGAACGTCGCCTGTGATCCCGCCGAACCGTTTGCGCGTATGCGCTGAGAACACCACCAGGACCGCCGCGGCGACCAGTACCGCGAGCGGGCCCTGCCAGACCCGCCCCGGCACGGCGGGAACCGCCGCGCCGGTGAGCAGGACGAGCCAGCCGATCGGGACGAGCACTGGTTGCGTTCCCGCGACCAGTGCTCCCAACCCCGCCGGCCGGGCCGCGGGCACGCCTTCCCGGCAGCACCACGAGAACGCCGCACGCCCGGCCGAGTACGCGACGATGACCAGTCCCCAGTGGACGGTCGCGAGCGCGGTGGCCTGAAGTCCTAACGCGACGATCAGGGCCACGACCGCGAACGCCCCGACCCCGCCCTCCTTCATGACCTGCAGGGCCCGTTCCGGCGGCCCGTAGCAGCCCAGCCCGTCGGCGGTGTCCGCGAGCCCGTCGAGGTGCATTCCCCGCGTAGCCAACGCGACCAGGCCGACGCACAGGAACCCGCCCAGCAACCCGTGCACACCCTGCAGAACAGCGGCTACCAACGCCCCCAGCAGCCACCCCACCACAGGCGCCACCGCGATCGCGTTCCGTGCGGTCCGCCGGTCGACGACCCCCGCCCCGACCGGCAACACCGTCAACCAAGACAGCGCCAGGCGCACTAGGACTCCGTGACGCCGGCGGCTTCGAAGGTCGCCATCTCGGCCAGGATGCGGGTCGCCATGGCCACGATGGGCAGGGCCGTCACCGCGCCGGATCCTTCGCCCAGGCGCATCTGCATGGTCAGGATCGGCTCCAGGCCCAGCTGTTCGAGGGTCAGCTTGTGCGCGGGTTCGGTCGACTGGTGGCCCGCGACCCACCACAGCCGGGCGCCGGGCGCGAGTTCCTCGGCCACCAGAGCGGCCGCGCCGGACACGACGCCGTCCAGGATCACCGGGGTCTTGCGGATCGCGGCCTGGGCCAGGAACGCCGCCATGGCAGCGATATCCGCGCCCGCGGTGGTCTGCAGCAACGCGACCGGGTCGGCGCTGACCTTGCGGGCGCGGCGCAGCGCGTCCCGGATCGCGGCGGTCTTGCGCATCCACGTCTGGTCGTCGATCCCGGTGCCCCGGCCGACGACCGCGACCGGCTCCGCACCCGTCAACGCCGCGACCAGGACCGCGGCCGGGGTCGTGTTGCCGATCCCCATATCGCCCGCGATCAGCAGGTCCGCGCCCTCGTCCACCTCCTGGTCGGCGATCGCCTTGCCGGCCTCGATGGCGGCCTTGACCTCCTCCGGGGTCAGCGCGTCCTCGCGGTCGATCGACCCGGATCCCTGACGCACCTTGAACTTCGACACATCGTCGGCGGTGTCCGTGCGCACCGACATGTCGACCACGCGCACGGTCGCCCCGGCCGTCGCGGCGAGGACGTTCACCGCCGCGCCGCCGTTGAGGAAGTTGCCGACCATCTGCGCGGTGACCTCAGCCGGGTACGCGGACACGCCATGCGCCGCGACTCCGTGGTCACCGGCGAACA
>CBIMJO010000759.1:0-5461 GCA_966244135.1 uncultured Actinocrispum sp.
GGCCTCGGCGAGCGTGCGCCGGGCGTCGTCGTGCTGCCAGGCCGTGTGCTGGAACATCGCGAGATTCTGCAGCGCCGTCAGCAACGCGTGCATGTCCCGCCGCCGTCGCCGGATGCGGACCGTCCAGCGCTGCCACCACACCGCGGATTCCCGGGAGTCGGTGAACCACATGGCTGTCGCGGCAAGCTCGACGATCGTGACCCGTTCCTCCGGTCCGGTCAGCGGAAGGAGGGGGATCACGGCGACCGCCAACGCTCGGCCGCGTCGTTTCCGGCCGGCTGTGAGGGCCGTCTTGGCCCGCGTCTCGATGGCGTTCAACGCGTTCGACAAGGCAACCCACACCACGCTCGCGGCAGCGGCAGGAGTGGCGAGCGTGGTGAACACCAGCGCGTCGGTGGCCAGGTACGAGCTGACGACCAGCAGCGCCACCGCGACTTCGACGAGGCCACGTAAGGGGAGCAGGACCGCGGCGATCACGAGCAGGACGCTTCCCCATCCGTCCGCGTGCACGATCGGTGTGATGAGGTCCGCGAGCGCCCAGACCAGTAGCGTGGTGGCCAGCCCAGTCAGGTATGGCGACCAGCGGCGCAGCGGCCGGTAGAACACCCGCAGCAGCGCCGTCCACCGGTGGACCGAGATGGTGGCGAAGAACGGCAGGATCATCCAGAACGACCACTCCGGACGGTCGGCGAGCGGGCTGAGCAGCGCGATCGGCAGTGGCAGCAGATAGGACGCGTAGCCGAGCGTGCGCACCAGGATCAGCACACCAGCCCCTCCCCGCCGACGTCCGCGCTCAGCATCGCAGCCGCCCGCGCGCAAGTCAGCAGAGCGCCCTTGTTGGTACCCGAAAGGGCGCAGGTCAGCCGACGAGTGCGGCCGTCATCGTGTACGCGAGCGCCGCCACGCCGAGGCCCGCGACGAGGCTGATGATCACGTTCATCGCCGCGTAGAAGCGGGCCTTCTCCTCCAGCAGGCGCACGGTCTCGTAGCTGAACGTGCTGTAGGTGGTGAGGGCTCCGCAGAAACCGGTGCCCACTAGGGCGAGGACCGGGTCCGGCAGCGCGGTGCCCGCTCCGGCGAGCGCGCCGAGGACCAGGCAGCCGAGGATGTTGACGCTGAACGTCCCCCACGGGAACAAGCTGTCGTGGCGGGCCTGCACGAGCCGGTCGGTGAGGTATCGCAGCGGCGCGCCGACCGCGGCGCCGAGGAACACCAGCAGGACGGTCATCCGGCCACCTTCCGGACGAGCCAGACACCGGCCGTGGTGGCCAGCAGCGCGGCGGCCAGCGTACCGGCGAGATAACCGAAGGCGAGCCCGATGGTGTTGGGCCGCAACAGGTTGTGGAACTCCACGGCGTAGGTGGAGAACGTCGTGAACCCACCCAGGATGCCGGTGCCGAGGAACGGGCGGACCAGCCGGTGCGCGGTCCACACCTCGGTGATCAGGACCATCAGGACGCCGATGAGGAAGCAACCGGCGACGTTGGTGATGAACGTCGCCCACGGGAAGTGGCCGGGTGCGGCGGGCCAGAGCCGGGCCAGGCCATAGCGGGCCAGGGCACCGAGCCCGCCGCCGAGGGCGATCACGCCGAGCACGGGACCATGCCTGCGAGTCAGTTCACGACGCTGCCGGGGGATCCGCAGGTCGACATCGGGATCGATGGGCATTTCGACTTCGGGCCGGACTTCACTCACAGACGTTCTCCTACTCAGCGTGCGTCACCGCGTCGAGTAGGGACTGTTGGCAGCTGACGCTGCGGTTGTCCGGCCCGTCCGGAGCGGCGAGCCCCACCACCGCTGACCTGGACGATACAGGAGGCTCGGCCGGGGCCCGTCAGGCCAGGCCCAGCTGGCGGGCGATGACCGAGGCCTCGGCGTAGCAGTCGAACCGCTTGATCTTGCCGTCGACCAGCTCGAACACGTCACAGCACGGCGCGTCGATCCGGTTGCCGGTCGCTGGGACCGTGCCCGAGGACTCGTCGGTGAAGGTGCCGTCCTTGGTGAAGCACGCCACCCAGCCTGCGACATCCTGCTCCTCCGCGATCCGGTACGCGGCGCGGATGATCTTCTCTCCTGTGTGGTGGGTCCGGAAGCGGACCTCATGACTTCAACATTCAAGTCATAGTCGAGCGCAAAGTAACTTCGGACAGGAAAATGCCGCAGCGTGGCTTACGGGATAGGTTGAGCCGTCAAGTCAGCGCGCGGGGGAGTCGATGCGCTGGAGGATGCGTTCGGCGTCCTGACCGAGGCGGCGCAGGCGTTCCGCGGAGAGGTTGTCGACGACCAGGTGGCGGACGTAGGCCACGTGGCTGGGCGCGGCCTCCTCCATCTTGCGCATGCCCGCGGGCAGCAGGATGGCGTTGGTGAACCGCCCGTCGGCCGGATCCGGCTCGCGCCGCACGTAGCCGCGCGACTCGAGTCGTTTGACCAGGTGGGACAGCCGGGACAGCGAGGTGCTGGTGTGCTCGGCCAGCTCACTCATCCGCAACGTCCGCTCGGGAGCGTTGCCGAGCATCGCCATGGTCATGTACTCGACCATGCTGAGGTCGGCCTCGCGCTGGAGCTGGGTGTCGATGGCCCATGGCAGCCGGGTGATCAGCCGGACCACGGACAGCCATGAGCGCAGTTCGTCCGGGCTGAGCCACAGCTCCTCGCTCGCCGGTGGCTGCTTGCTGGCGCTCATGCGGGCCCCCTCCGGCCGTGTGCTGACTTGAACGGTCATGTCGTCGCGCGGCTCGTTCCGGTCAGTCTCTCAGCGAATCTACCAGGTCAGGCGTCTGTGGCATGAAGCTTCAAGTCGCAGACGCGACAACTTGACGCATCAAGTTGAAGATCGCCGGAATAGGACCCGGGAGCTACCGGGCCTGATTCATGGGCGAGCCGAACCGGATGATGTTGCCGTCAGGGTCGACTATGACGCCTTCGTGCTGGCCCCACTCGGTGTCCTGCGGTGAGTGAACCTCGACGCCTGCCGAGCGCCATTCCGCCGCCAGCGCATCGGCGTCGTCCACGAACAGGTACGCCGAGGCGGTGTGCTGTGAGCCTTCGGGGGCGACGCCAAGGTGGATCTCGATGCCGTCGCGGGAGGCGAACCCGTAACCGCCTCCCGCGTACGCGCGGACAGTGAAGCCGAGCCGCTCGTAGTGACGCAGTGCGGCATTGACGTCCTGGACCGCGAAGATCGGCGCGATCCGGTTCATGGTGGCCATCAGTCCAGTGTGAGGACGATCTCGGCCACCTGGCGAGGCATGGACAGGAACGGCGAGTGCGAGCTGTCCAGCGACACCACCGACGTCGGGTTGTCCGGGAACGCCGCGTCCGCGTCCGCGATGAACTTCCGCTGAGTGGGCGGGCGGATGGCCATGTCCTGGGTGCAGATGACATACGTGCGAGGCACAGAGCCCCATCCGTCACCGGTCAACGAGGTCGCCCCACCCGCGATGCCGACCGGCGCGTCCGGTGTCATCAGCCGGAGCGCCGCATCGGCTACGGCGAGATCGACATCCCCGAGGAACGCGGTACGAAGCTGCTGGCGATAGGCGGGGTCCTCCGAGTGGACGTCGAGCCGCAGGGCGCCGATCACCCCTGGGTCGGCCCGCAACGATGGCGCGACCAGTTCGCCGTCGTTCTCGGGCATGGAGATGTAGGCGGCGGCCGGGGTGTCCGAACCGGGCATGAACGCGGCCAGGTACACCGCGTGCGCCACCAGGTCCGGCGCGAGCTGAGCCGCCCGCGTCAGCACGGTGCCGCCCATGCTGTGCGCGACCACCGTGACCGGACCGCCGCGGCCGGCTTCCTTGATCTGCGAGACCAGCAGCTCACCGGCCTGGTCCAGATCCACGTCCGCCATCGGCGATGGTTCGGTCGCCAGCGCGTCACCACGCAACGGCTGCTCAGGCAAGCGTGCACGCAGCCCGTGCCCGGCCATGTCCACCGCCACCGACGGACGGCCGGCCGGCCGCGGCGACGTGCATCATCACCTCGCTCCAGCACCACGACCCATGCCAATAGCCGTGAAGGAATAGCAGCGGGCGGAAACCATCGGACATGATCACTCCTTCGTGACTCCGTACCCGTTGCGACACCTCGGTTTCTGGCCCGCGCGGGGTGCAGAGGATCAGAACACCCCAGAGCGGCCGCGGAGAACACCCCTTTCACTCATCGGAAACCCCAGTTTTCATCCGGCTGCCACCGTGGTGTGCGGGATCCCCGTGGTGGGCGAGCCGCACACCCACCCGGCGCCTTCGCGGTACAGCTGTTCGACCGCAGTGCCGATGAGTCCTGGCAGGCCGGGCATCACCTGATGGCCGAGTTGCCGCTGCAGGTAAGCGAGATGCCGGTAGCCCTCGGGATATCCGGCCAGCACGGCGGGATCGAGCCGGACGGCCCGGCCGGGCTCGAACCCCGCCCGGCTGGCGTCGATGAACCCCGCCGCGGGGCCCTGGAACGAGGTCGCGGTCATCCACCCGTCGTCGTGCCACACCGAGGCGAACCGCACCCAGTCACCGGCGTCCCCGAACCCGGACCTGCTCGACTCGCACTTCCTGCAGGCTTTCCTTGGAACCACTGGTGTTGTCCTTTCGGGTACTTCACAGTTCAGTACTTGAACAGTACCGCCGCCGAACCTCGTGGTTTGAGTCTTGTACTGTTCTGGTGCTGTACGATTTGGGTCGTGCGTTTGCCCCACCGGTCTCCGCTGGAGGCCCTCTACGAGATCGTCATGGCCACGACGCAGGGCGCGGAACCGGCGCTGGGCAAGCTCGGCCTGACCATGCCGACGGTCTACGTGCTGTGGGCGATCGACCCGGACGAGCCGCCGCCGACGATGAAGACGATCTCCGAGCGGATCGACAGCACCAAGTCCAACCTCACGTTCACCACCGAACGCCTGGTGGAGCTCGGCTACCTGACCCGCACCGAGGACCCGTCCAACCGCCGTTTCCGGGTGCTCGCGCTCACGGCGAAGGGCCGCAAGGCGCGGAAAGCCGCACTGGCCGCCCTGAATGCCGCCTGTCCGCTGCGTAAGCTCAGCACAGGCCAGCTCGACCAGCTCTTCGCCATCCTCGGCCACACCCTTGAGGACTGAGGCCTTCCCTCACTCGACCGGGCGGCGCGGCTGATTCAGGGGGTCCTTCCCGGGGTGAAGGTGGACCGGCGTTCGCGTACGGCCGCCACGGCCTTGGCGATCTGGGCGTCGAAAGCGTCCAGTTGCTCGGCTTCGGCGGGGCTCGCGACGAAGGCACGTCGATCGCAGGCCGTGCCGGCGCGCCAGATCCGCTCGATCGCGCGTGTCGCGGTGATGTCGGTCAACGGGTCACCGGACACGAGGACCAGGTCCGCACGCTGCCCGGCCGCGATCCGCCCCCGGTCGGTGAGGCCGAACACTCGCGCCGGTTCGGCGGTGGCGGCGGCCAAGGCCTGCGCCGGGCTGATGCCGCACCGGACAAGCAGTTCCAGCTCC
>CBIMJO010000760.1:0-5441 GCA_966244135.1 uncultured Actinocrispum sp.
CGATCGAGGACCCGTCCGGCGACAGGGCGACAGCCTCAGCCAGGGGCGGCACGTCCACGTGCCATTCGGTCGGGTTGCCGTCGAACAGTCCCTGCCAGACGGTCAGTTTGCGATGCCCGTCGGTATCGCCGGTCAATGTGGCTATGACACGGCCATCCGGTGTCGCAGTCCAGTTACCAAGAGCGCCAAGGAGCATGTCCTGGTCGATCCTCGTCACCGAACCCATGGCGAGACTCTGGTTCAGCAGGGCCTCGTAGGCCTCGGACGTGCCGCTGTCGTTGTGCCAGGCGGAAAGCGCGAGCTGAAGGGAGGCAAGGGGATTCGTTGCGGCCTGGTGCAGCGACTCCTGGCCGAGCAAGTGCGACGCCTGCGTGTGCAGCTGTCGCTGGTTGTCCAAATTGGACTGCCAGGCGATGACGCCAAGAGTGCCCGCGACCAGCGCCAGGATGGCGATGACGGCTGTGATGATGCGCCAAGTACGGATTTCCCGGCGTTGCCTGGAAATGCTGTCGTGGATGAACTTCCGGTGGGGTGCGGGGATGTCGTGCGGGCGTTCGGTGAGCCAGTGCTGGGCGCGGGCGAGGGTGTTGCCGCGTAAGAGGTCGTGGCTGGGTCCGTCGAGGCGGTGGCGGAGTTGTTCCTGCCAGGAACGGAACTCGCGGTCCTCGGTGAGCCAGCCGCGCAGCCGGTCCCATTGCTGGATCAGGGCCTGGTGGACGATGTCGGCGATCTCGGCGCCGTCCACGGCGTGGTCGAGGACGATCAGCCGGTGGGCGGCGAGCTTCGCGAGGGTGGGTCTCAGGCCAGGGTCGAGGTCGGCGATCCGGGCGGGTTTGCGGGTGAAGCCGTCTTCCTCGGGCACCGCCAGCTGGATGAAGAGTCTGCGGGCGTCGGCTTGCTCCTTGCCGGTCAGCTTGAGGTAGCAGTCTTCGGCGTACCTGACCAGCGCGCCGGAAACGCCGCCCAGCTCGTCGTAGGCGGCGTGCGTCAGTGCGCCGCCTTCCCAGAGCTGGGTGAGCGCGAACTGCACCAGCGGCAACCGGTTGTGGCCCGCGTCGTCGAGAACCCGTTCGACCAGGCCGGGTTCGAACGCGCCGGGGGTGACCGGGCCGGTGACCGCCGCGTACAGCTCACTGCGGCTCATGGGCGGCAACAACATCACGCCGTGGTCGAGCGTCTCCGCGGTGGTCTCGGTGAGCAACTCGTCCAGCGAGGCCGACCGCAGGGTGAGCACCGTCTTCAACGCCGGTGCCAGCGCGATGAGCAGGCCGAACAAGGTCCGGGCCGCCTCTGGGTCGCTCGCGGCGATCTCCTCGAACTGGTCGGCGAACACCAGGAGCCCATCCAGGCGCTGGGCGAGCAACGCGATCAGGTCCGGTGACGGGGCGGTCAGCAGCCCGGCGAGTTTCTCCTTCTCCACCAGCATGTCGACTTCGCTGAGCTCCGGTTGCAGCGCCGGCACGAGTACGGCCGCGAGCATCGCGGCAGGCCGCAGCACCGGGTCCGGCCGGAACCGGACCACGTTGTTCTTCAACCGTGGCAACAAACCCGCGAGCACCAACGAAGACTTCCCGCTGCCGGACGGCCCGGAGACGACCACGACCGGCCGGGTTCGCACGGCTTCGGTGAGCCGGTGGATGGCGTCCGAGCGGCCGTAGAAGGTGTCCGCGTGCTCCTCCAGGAACGGTTCCAGCCCGCGGTAGGGGTTCTTCGCCGGAACGGTGATCTCCGGGTGTGCCTCCTTCAAGGCCGCCACCGGGACCATGTAGGCCGTCGTCGCGTCCGGCTCGTTGTGCGTGGCGACCGTCATCCCGATCACCGCGCCGGCCCGGCTCGACCACACCGGCGACCCGCTGAACCCGGGCGCGATACCGGGATGGCCGGGGTCGGACTCCATCTGCTTCCACCCGGCGCCCTGCCTGGACTTCAACCGCCCGGACACCCAGATCCCGTGCTCGAACGGCTGCGGGAACCCGAAGATCCGCAGTTCGTCGTCCCACTCACCACTGTCCGCCGCCAACGCCACCGGACGCGCACCCCGCGGCAGCTCCCTGATCGCCAGCAGCGCCGTGTCCCCGCTGTCGTCCTCGCGAGCCGGCCGCAAGCTGACGACCTCCGCCTCGGTGGCCGGCACCGGCTCGCCCTCACCGCGCGCCAGCAGCGGAAACTCCACCCGCACGGTGTTCCCGTCGACCACATGCGCGCAGGTCAGCACAAGCCGTGGTGTGACAAGGAAACCCGTTCCGGCGGCACTGCCGTCGGCGCGACAGACCCGGACGATCGCCGTCTCCGCCATCACCCTCCCCAGGCCCCGTAGTGTGGCTGTCTACGTTGGCACGGATCGGTCACCGAAGGGGAGCTCCTTGACTCGCGTAGTCGAAATGACACTGGAAAGCGGCGACAAAGTGCTCGTCGAGGTCGACACCATCCCGGGCGTGGACCGCGCGGGCACCCGGGCCGACAAAGCCATCGACGTGGCCACCCACACCCTCGACAAAGGCCTCGAACAAGTCGGCCCGGTGATGAACGCCGTAGTCAGCCGCCTCCGCAACGCCCCGACACCACCCGACAAGGTGACCCTGCAGTTCGGCCTGAAAGTCAGCGGCGAACTGGGCCTGATCATCGGCAAGTCCTCGGCGGAGGCGAACTTCACCATCACCGCCGAGTGGAACGCCCCCAAGTAACCCCGGCAGTCAGGGCTGGGTTTTGCCGGAGATGATGTCCGCTTCGGTGTCGAGGGGTTCCAGGAGGTTGCTGCTCTGGGTCAGCAGCTGGCCGGTTTCGCGCAGGCGCTCGGATACGCGTTGGCGGAGATTGGTCAGCTGGTTGACCTTCTGGTCGGCTTCGGCGGTGCGGCGCTGCGCGTCCGCCGTCGCCTCCCGCACCAGGCGCGCGGCTTCCTTCTCGCTCGCGTCCTTGCGTGCCGCGACCTCCTGGTCCAGCGCCGCCCGCTTCGCCGCCATGGCCGACTCGAACTCGTGCTCGACTTGGAGGTGCTGCGCGTCCGCCTCTTCGCCGAACCGCCGCCGCCGGTTCTCCGCGTCGGTGGTCGCTTCGGTGAGCTGGCGGCGCAGCTGGTCCATCGCGGCCGCGTGGTCGGCCTGCATCTGGGTCTGCTGGGCCTCGAGGTCGGCGACGAGGAACTCGTAGCGGCTGCGCAACGCCGACGCGGCCTGCTGCGCGCTGGCGAACACCTGCTCCGCGGCTGCCTGGGCCGCCGCGGTGATGGCCGAGGCCTCGTTCTTGGTCACCTCGAGCATCACGCGCATCTGCTCGTGGACTTCCTTGCGGCCGGTCAGCGGCACTGTCTTGTCCGCGGCCTGCGCCCGCAGCTCGTTCACCTGACGGATCAGCGCGGCGAGCTCGGCTCTGGCCGCGTCCCGGTCCTGGGTCAGCAGGCGCAGGTTCGACTCGAGGGTCGCCACGTGCTGCTGGACCTGGCCACGGTCGAAACCGTGACGGACCACTTCGAAACCGAGCGGGTTGGATGCGTCGGCGGGGGCCATGGCAGGACGATACCCACCGTGTCCAGGGCTACCAGTGGAACCCACGCGTCATCCGCATGAGAGCGGCGGCCGCGGCGGACAGCTGCCGTTCACCCTTTCCGACCTGCACACGGCCCTTCCCACCAGCCGCGGCGGAGTCCGGGAACACGCGATACCCCTGGAAGGCGATGGCGTCGACCAGGCCGGGAGCCAGGGTGTACGCGACCTGGATGGCCAGGCCGGTAGGGGTGCCGATGTGCTTGGGACGGTCACGCAGCGCATCCATCACCATGTCCGCCGCCTGATCGGGTGATTTCGTCGGGAAGGCGTCGTAGATCTTCGTCGGCCGGATCATCGGCGTGCGCACGAGTGGCATGTGGACGGTGGTGAACGTGACCCCGGCGCCGTGCGTCTCGGTCGCGGCGATCTTGCTGAAGTAGTCCAGCGCCGCCTTCGACGCCACATACGCCGAGAACCGGGGCGCGATGCCCTGCACGCCGATCGACGACACGTTCACGATGTGCCCGAACCGCCGTTCGGTCATATGCGGCAACAACGCCAGAATCAGGCGCACCGCGCCGAAGTAGTTGATCGCCATCGCGCGCTCGTAGTCGTGGAACCGGTCGTAGGACAACCGGATGGACCGCCGGATCGACCGGCCCGCGTTGTTGACCAGCATGTCGATGCCGGGCTGCTCGGCCAGCATCGCCGCCACGGTCTTGGCCACCGACTCGCCATCGGTCAGGTCGCACGGGTACACGTACGCGTGCCCGCCCGCGGCCCGGATCTCCGCGCGCACCTCCTCCAGCTCCGACTCCCGCCGCGCCACCAGCAACGGCACCCCGCCGTCCGCGGCGACCTTCAACGCCGTCGCCCGCCCGATCCCCGAAGACGCGCCGGTGATCACCACACGTCGTCCATCGAGCGATCCGTGCCGCGCGGAATGCCTGGCGCGGAACGGATCCAGGTGTTCGCGCCAGTACCGCCACAACACGTCCGCGTACGAACCCAGCGGCGGAACCTCAAGTCCCTCAATCGGAGTCGACGTGAAGTTCGACTCGAAGGTGAGCGCCGACAACACGATCGGGGGAATTCCCAGCCGGTCCAGGACCGCGTCGCGAGCCAAAGTGAACCCAGGTAGGTACTCCGAGAGCTTGGCCAAGGACACCAACGGTTTACTGACCCGCCCGGCCAGCTCCCACGTCACCGTCGGCGCCCCCGCGGCGCGCGCGAACGCGTTGTAGACCGACTTGGCGGACTGCATGGTCGGGTTGACCAGATGGAACGTCCGGCCGTCCAGCCCGGGCTTGTTCACCAGGCGCGCCAACGCATCCGCCACGTAGTCGACCGGCACGATGTTGGTGTTCCCGATGTCCGGCGCGATCAGCGGCACGCTCGGCAACCCGGCCAGCCGTGCCAGCGCGGGGAAGAAGTAGTACGGCCCGTCGACCTTGTCCATCTCGCCGGTCACCGAGTGGCCGACCACGATCGCCGGCCGGTAGATCCGGAACGGCACCGCCTCCTGCTCGCGCACCAGCCGCTCGGACTCGAACTTCGTCCGGTGGTACGCCGTGACCAGGCGCTGCCCGGCGTCGAACATCTCCTCGGTGAACGTGCCCTGGTAGTCCCCGGCGACCGCGACGGAGGACACGTGGTGCAGGCACCCGGCCTCGACGTCCTCGGCCAGCTCGATCACGTGCCGGGTGCCGTCGACGTTCGCCGTCACGCTCGTCTCGTCGTCGGCGGTCACGTCGTAGAGGGCCGCGAGGTGCACGATGTGGTCGACCCGGCCACGCAGCGTGGTCAGTTCCCGCTCGGAGATCCCCAGTCCGGGTTCGGAGATATCTCCCACGATCGTGGTAACCCGCTGCGGCGACGGCATCGTCCGCACCAGCCTGGCCAGCTTGTCCTGGGAACCGGCCCGCACGACCAGCCAGACCCGTTCGAGCCCGGCGT
>CBIMJO010000761.1:0-5434 GCA_966244135.1 uncultured Actinocrispum sp.
CGAACGGGTTGGCGACGGTGTCCGCGATGTCCGCGGCCGTCGCGACCGCACCGAGACCGCCCTCGACCCAGTTCCCCGACGACAGGCCCTCGTAGCACGAGACCGCGTCCTCGGCGATCGGGATACCCGAGAATCCACGGGTGCTGTCCTGCGGCGTTGCCACCAGTGGGTTGTTCATCGCTGACCGCCTTCGACGAAGGCGGTCAGCTCACCGCACCCGAGGTCCATCTCGCCGCGGATCGCCGCACCCACTGGCTCGACCATGCCCAAGCCCTCCCTCGATGGCACCGCACTGCCGGTCAGACGTCGCTGAGCGGTGAACAGTTCCGCGTGAGGACGCTGACTGTCAGAGGGTGGCGCGGAGGCGGTCGGCGATGGTGGCGATGCGGCCGAGGAGGCCGTTGACGAACCGCGGCGAGTCGTCGGTGGACAGCATCTTGGCGAGCTGCACCGCCTCGTCGATGGCCACGGGGTCGGGGACGTCCGTGGCCCACAGCAGCTCGTAGAGGCCCAGCCGCAGCACGGCGAGGTCCACCGCGGGCATGCGGTCGAGGGTCCAGCCCTCCGAGTGCTCGGCGAGCAGCTCGTCGATCCGGGACAGGTGCGCCTGGACGCCCTCGACCAGCGTGACCGTGTAGTCGTTCACCGGCGGCACGTCCGGCGATCCCACCCGGTCGGCGAGCAAGGTCACCGGGTCCGCGTTGCGCAGCTGCGCCTCGAACAGCAGGTCGACCGCGCGCTTGCGTGCCTTGCTCCGTGCGCCCATCTCAGCTGGAGACGCGGCCGAGGTAGCGGCCGTCGCGGGTGTCGACCTTGACCTTCTCACCCGTCGACAGGAACAGCGGCACCTGGATCTCCGCGCCCGTCTCGAGCACCGCCGGCTTGGTGCCGCCGGTGGACCGGTCGCCCTGCAGGCCCGGGTCGGTGTGCTGGATGACCAGCTCGAGCGAGGTCGGCAGCTCGACGTAGAGCGGCACGCCCTCGTGCGTGGCCACGACGACCTCGGTGTTCTCCAGCAGGTAGTTCGCGCCGTCGCCGACGACGTCGCGGCTGACCGAGATCTGGTCGAAGGTCTCGCCGTCCATGAACACGAAGTCCGTGCCGTCGGCGTACAGGTACGTCATCGAGCGGCGGTCGACGGTGGCGGTCTCCACCTTGGTGCCGGCGTTGAACGTCTTGTCCACGACCTTGCCGGACAGCACGTGCTTGAGCGTGGTCCGGACGAACGCCGGGCCCTTGCCGGGCTTGACGTGCTGGAACGACACAACCGTCCACAACTGGCCCTCGAGGTTGAGGACCAGGCCGTTCTTCAGGTCGTTGGTGGTGGTGGCCACGAGTTCGCTTCTCCTACTAACAGCGGCCGTGTGGTCACACGACCATGAGTTGCTTGGTGGTCAGGGTGAGGAGCTCGGGACCGGCCTCCCGCACGACGAGCGTGTCCTCGATACGGACACCGCCCCGCCCGGCCAGGTACACGCCAGGCTCCACGGTGACCGCCATGCCGGCCGAAAGTGTACCTTCACCGGTCTTGGCCAGGCTCGGCGCCTCGTGAATGCGCAGGCCCACGCCATGCCCGAGGCCGTGCAGGAAGTTCTCGCCGTGCCCGGCGCGCTCGACCACGTCCCGGGCCGCCGCGTCGACGTCCTTCACGTCCGCGCCCGGCTTGAGCGCGGCCCGCCCGGCCGCCTGCGACGCGGCGACCAGCTCGTAGACCTCCCGCTGCCAGTCCGCGGGCTCACCCAGCACCAGCGTGCGGGTCATGTCCGAGTGGTACCCGTCGACCAGGGCGCCGAAGTCGAGCTTGACGAAGTCGCCGGTCTGCAGCACGGCCCCGGTCGGCCGGTGGTGCGGGATCGCCGAGTGCGCGCCGGCCGCGACGATGGTCTCGAACGACTTGTCCGCCGCGCCGTTCTCCAGCATGCGGTTCTCCAGGTCCCGGGCGACCTCCTTCTCGGATCGCCCGGCCCGCAGGCCACCGTGCTCCAGCAGGTCGGCCAGCGCACGGTCGGCCGCGGCGCACGCCATCCGCAGCGCCTCGATCTCGATGTCGTCCTTGACGATCCGCAGCGTCTCGACCATCCCCGGGGCCCGCACCAGCTCCACGCCCGCCGCCGCGTCCGCCAGGCCGTCCAGCCCCTCGACCGTCACATGCTGGCTCTCGTAGCCGGTCCGCCGGAACTGGCCGGGGTCCTGGGCGACGCGGGCCGCGAGCGCCACGGCGCTGTTGCGGTCGATCATCCGCTCGAGATCGGGCACCTGCTCGCTGGACTGGGTCAGATAGCGGCCGTCGGTGCAGAACACGGTGTTCTTCTCCGAGCCGGGCGCGTCCGCGGCGTGCACCACGAGGGCGGCGTTGGAGCCGGTGAAGCCGGTGAGGTACCTGATGTTGAGCAGGTCGACCACAAGCACCGCATCCAGCCCCCGGTCACGGAGCTGGGTGCGGAGCGCTTCACGGCGGCGAGGGAAGACATCAGACATGCTCAGCAGCCTAGTGGCCCCGCTGAGGGCCACTGCCAGGCTTGCCGGCGGGCGGGCAACCCGCCCGGCTTGTGCGGATGACTTAGTGTGTGGGGGTGCGATTCTGGCTGATCCGCGGTGGGGTGCTCGCGTTCGTCCTGGCCGGGGCGGATGTCGGGCTGGCCGCGGTCGCCGTGCACGACAGCGACATCACCGTGCTGCGGTCGATCGTGCTCGGCGTGATGGCCGGGCTGGCGGCGCTGTGGGCGGCCGCGGACGGCTGGCACCAGACCGTCGACCGGGGCCGCGGCTGGGTGATCGCCGCGATCGTCGCCGGATTCGCCTCGGGCGTGCTGCGGGTCGCCGGCAAGGCGATCTTCGTGGACGAGACCGGGCTGAGCTCGCTCGGCAGCGCGCTCACCGGGGACGCCGCGTTCGGCGCGTTGCTCGTCCTGGTGCCCGCGGGGCTGGGCCTGCTGGTCGGCGCCCGGATCGGTCAGCGCGACACGGCCAAGGCGGGTCCTGCCGAGTAGGAGTCCCAGGTCGCGTCGAGAATGTCGTCGACCTCGGAGGAGTTCGCCTGCGCCACCGCCGGTGACCCGATCGGGTAGACCTTGTCGTCCAGCAGGAATCCGACGCCACGGTCCTGAGCGCGGACCACCGGGGCGCCCGGCGGGATGTGCTCGGCGATCTCCACGCCGTTGAGACCGGTGGGCCTGTCCGCGAGGACGGTCGCGCCGAGCGCCTGCGCCACGGACTTGCGGTCGATGCGGAACACCTTGCCGCCCAGCACCAGATCCAGGGTTCGCTGCGGCGACGGCACGGCGAAACCGTTCAACACCGTCAGCGCGGACGTGCGCTCGGCACACCCGCCGACATCTTTGAGGTCCAGGCCGAAATGCTGGAGATCGGTGGGCTGAGCGGGGTTGCGGGTCGCGCGGACCAGGTCGATCTGCACGCGTCCGCACGGATCGGCGGCGTTCACCAGGGCGTGCCCGTCGGGCGAACGCACCAGGCCCGGTCCCTCGGCCCACGGTCCCGCGATCAGCACGGACTGGTACGGGTTGGCGGTGAAGTTCTTGTCCCAGAAGGTGATCGTCGTGCCTTCGGCGGTCTCGTGGGCTATGGCGAACGCCTGCATCGCGTCCACCCACATCCAGTCCGCGCTGAACGCGTCCACGATATGCCGGTCACGCCCCATCCCGGGGTGAAAACCCTTGGCGCCCAACGATTCCACGCCACTCGCGAACGCGGCGTCGCGCGAGCGCAAGACGAACTGACCGGCGCCGTTGCCCAGCGCGCCGCGGCCGTTGGTGTCGGTGAACATCAGGTAGAACCAGCCGTCCAGGTACACCACGGACGGCTGGCCGGCGCCATAGGCGTTGGCACGGTTCACTTCGAAGGAGGACGTCACGATCGGCTGGCCACCGTTGGCACGCGTCCAGTTCACCCCATCGGGGCTGACAGCTAAGCCGATTCCGTTGCCTACACCGTGATCCGACGGCGCACCCGTGTAGTACAGGTAGTACGCACCGTCGACTCGTAGCACTGACGGGTCGCACGTGTGCCTGCCGTCGAACCCACCACCGCCACCACCGAACACTGCACGCGCAGCACTGAACGGGCCCGCAACTGTCGGGCCTTCGGAGTAGACGATGTCGTCACCGGGCGGCGGGGCGCTGACCAGCTGGCTGCACCACCACATCCGCACGCGGCCACCGTCGACCATGAGCGAGGGCGCGTAGTTGTACTGCGCGTTCTCCCCCGCCGCGGCCACCACCGCACCCTCGGCGCGGTACGCCTCGGTGAGCAGCGGACGGGCACCAGGCCGGTCGGGGCGGCTGGGCGGGGAGACGCCACCGAGCGCCGCCGGGGCCGGGGCGGACTCGGCCGCGGGGTCGGTCTCGGTGTGCACCAGGGCGACCATGGCCATGATCAGGGCGATCGCCGCCGTCAGCACCTCCAGCACCCGACGCACTCATCGCCCCCTTCTTCACCCATTCAGGGGACAAGTGTAGGGAAGCCGGGTCAGCGGGCCGCCGCTCTGGGCAGGGCAACGTAGACGCGATGCGGGCCGCCGTAGTGGTGACCTGCGCCGACGCTGAGGAAACCGAGCCGCTCGGCCAGCCGGTGGCTGGCCTCGTTGCGTTCGTGCACCAACGCCCACACGGCGGGCACGCGCAACGTGTACAAGCCGTAGTCCCGCAAGGCCGTGGCAGCCTCGGTGGCCAGTCCCCGGCCCTGGTGGTCGACCCCCAGGTACCAGCCGATCTCGGCGAGGCTCGACGGCAGTTCGCGGGACGGCCGCAGGTGGCCGACGCCGACCAGGATGTCGTCCTCGAGGAACGCCCAGTGCCCCAGCCCGGGCGGGCCGTCGTAGCCGAACCGGCGCTCGGTCATCTCCTCGGCGAACCCGCCCGCGGCCCGTTCCGGGGGCATGAAGTCGACGATCTGCGAGTGCTCGAAGACCTCGCGGACGTCCGCGCGGTCCTCCGGGCGCAACGGGCGGATCAGCAGGCGTTCGGTGCGCAGGACCGGCTTGGGCTCGGTCGCGGCGGCCGCATCCGGCAGCAGGACGTGCATCCTCGCCACGCCTTCGGCGTACTGCAGGCCCGCCACCGGCTCGAACCCGAGCCCGGCGGCCAGCCGGTTGCTCGGCTCGTTGTCCTCGTGGATCAGCGCCCAGATCGCGGGCAGGCCGAGCGTGCGCATGCCGTGGTCCAGCACGGTTTTCAGCGCTTCGGTGGCGTAGCCCTGGCCGGTGTGCGCACGGTCGACGAACCAGCCGCTCTCGACCTGCCGGCCGGGCAGCCGGCTGGAGCGCGCCAGCCGGACGATGCCGATCGCGGCGCCGTTGAGGTCCAGCACCCAGGTGCCGGTGCCGTCCGAGCCGTCCAGGCCCAGCCAGCGCTCGAAACTGGCCACCGCGGTGACCGGGTCGGACATGTCGTTGGGCAGGTACCGGCTGGACTCGGGG
>CBIMJO010000762.1:0-5431 GCA_966244135.1 uncultured Actinocrispum sp.
GTCGAGCAGGGTCTCGTGCCAGTCCGGGTCGACGACCTTGTTGCCGCTGCCGTCCCGCAGCAGCAGGTCGCTCTGCCAGTCGCCGTCCTGGCCTTCCTGCGCCTGGAAGGCGTTGATGTAGCAGATGTTGTACTTGCCGTCGGCCGGTGCGGCCGAGACGTCGCGGCTGACGATCTGCACTCCCGGCGGCGGGGTGTAGGCGCCGCCGATCTGGTAGTCGAAACCGCCTGCCAGCGGTGGCAGGGTGACCGCGGCCGAGGCCGGCGCCGCTGCGGCCACGAGCGTGCCGACAGCCAGCGCGCTCGCCGCTGTGAAAGAAGCGAATCGCTTGCCGGGAATGGGGAGAAAACGCTTCATACCGACTCCGTCATCGTCAGGCACGCACGGTTCGGCATCCGTGTCGTGCGGCGAAGGTTCCGGCTGGAGATACCGGTGTCGTCGGCGAAACGTATGCAGCACAACCACTGCGGTCAATCATTCGCGCATTCCCGATGCGCGTTTCAACGCTTCTTCGCGGACGCCACTTCGACCACGGTGACCCGCACGCCGGCCCGTTGAATCGCCGCGACCGCGTCGGGTGCTGCGGACCGGTCGGTGATGACTTCGTGCACGTCCTGGATGTCGCCCATGCGGGCGAGAGTGGTCTGCCCGAGCTTGCTGCCGTCGGCCACCACGATCACGCGCCGGGCGCGGCCGAGCATGGCGCGGTTGGTCCGCGCTTCGTTCTCGTCGTGCGTGGTGATGCCCGCCGAGGCGTCGATGCCGTCCACGCCGATGAACGCCGTCCCGATGCTGATCGACGCCAGCACGTGCTCGGCCCAGGGACCGACCAGCTCGTAGGACTGGGGTCTGGCGACGCCACCGACCACGACCAGCTTCAACCGTGGGTGCAACGCCAGTTCCATCGCGATGTTCAACGCGTTCGTGACCACCGTCAGGTCCGCTCTGTCGGGTAGTTCCCTGGCGAACTCGCTGGTGGTGGACCCACCGGTCAAGGCGATGACGTGCGGACCGGTCGGCAGCATGCGCATCGCGGTGCGCACGATCGCGCGTTTGGCGTCCCGGGAGCGGCTTTCCCGGTAGGGCACCGGCACCTCGTTCGTCAGGCCCTGGGGCAGCGCGCCGCCGTGGGTGCGGGTCAGCAGCCGCTGCTCCTCCAGTGTCGCCAGGTCGCGCCGCAGCGTGGCGGAGGAGACGCCGAACCGCGCGCAGAGGTCGTTCACGTGCAATGAGCCTGTCTCCGCGAGCACCCGCAACACTTCGGAGAGGCGTTCGGCGCGTGTGGTGCGCCTTTTTCGCGTGTGCCCTGTGGCGGCGGCGAAATCCGTGGACTCGGACATGGCGTGGAGCTTACGACCGTTCTCCGGGCGGCGACGCCCCATGGTCGCGTCGCGCAGTGAATTGGGGCTGCACCGGTAAAACGCTCAACTCGAATGCGCATATCGGGCCGCGGTCTTGCCACTCGCGCAGTGGCGCACGTACCAATGCACCACTCGGCAAACCGGCGGAAGCGATCGGCGCCGTTCGGGAAGAACGCGGCCGAATGAGCCTTGGGAACATCCCGGTATTCGGAGGCAACAGCAATGAGCAGGAGCGGGCGGTGGTTCGGCGACAGCTGGACCGCGCGGGAGATCGGGCAGCAGCCCGCCTCGTGGATCCGGGTGGCCGACGCGGTGCGACGGGTCCGGCCGCGGATCGAGGACCTGCTCGGCGCCGCCCTCTCCGGCGGCCACAGGATCCTGTTGACCGGCGCGGGCACCTCGGCGCTCATCGGTGAGGTCGTGGCCCGCGACCTGGCGCGCCGGCTCGGCAGGCAGGTGGAGGCGATCGCGACCACGCAGATCGTCGCCGATCCGCGGGCCGTGGCCGTGGGCGGCCGGCCGATCTTGCTGGTGTCGTTCGCGCGCAGCGGCAACAGCCCCGAATCCGTTGCGGCGGCGGATCTCCTGCACCGGCTGACCCCCGATCTGCGGCACCTGGTGATCACATGCGACCCGCACGGACAGCTCGCCCGGCGGTGGTCCGGCAGCGGGAACGCCGTCGTGGTGGCGCTTCCGGACGAGGTGAACGACCGCGGCTTCGCGATGACCTCGTCGTTCACCGGCATGGCGTTGGCGGTGCTGCTCGCTTTCGGCGTGGACGTCGATGTCGAGGCGCTGGCCGGCGCCGGGTCGGCCATGCTCGACGGTGCCGTGGACCGCGCGTCCGCGATCGCCGGTGCCAAGCCGGCCCGCCTGGTGTTCCTGGGCTCCGGCCCGCTGCGCGGGCTGGCCGGGGAAGCAGCGCTCAAGTGCATGGAGCTGACCCGGGGTGAGGTGGTCGGAATCACCGACTCCGCACTGGGTTTCCGGCACGGACCGAAATCGGTGCTCGACGAGCACACCATCGCCGTGGTGTTCCTGTCCACCGATCCGTACACGCGGTCGTACGACGTGGACATCGCGCGTGAACTGGTGCGGTCGCTCGGTGAGGACCGGGTGGTCGTCGTGGGAGGCAACAACTCCACGCAGTTCGATGGCGCACAGTTGTGGCCCGTGCCGTCGCCACCTGGCGCGCCTGTCGCCGTCTGGGCACTGCTCGCTGTGATCGCGGCGCAGGCCACGGCACTGGCCTGCTCGCTCGCGCTGGGCCTCACACCGGACAACCCGTTCCCCGGTGGTGAGGTGAACCGTGTCGTGCGGGGCGTGGTCATCCACGAGTTCGACCCTTCGGAGGTGGGCTGAGATGTTCCTCGGTGTCGACGGTGGCGGAACGAAGACGGCTTTCTGCCTGGTCGATCCCGGCGGCCGGATCGTCGCGGAGGCCAGGACCGCCAGCGTGTACTACCTCAGCGACGGCCTGCAGATCGTGGAACCCCTGCTGGGCCAAGGGATCGACGAAGTGTGCCGGGCCGGCGGCATTTCGGTCCCGGACATCACGTACGCGTTCTTCGGACTGCCTGCCTACGGGGAGATCAGCGCCGACCTGCCGGTGCTCGACGCGTTGCCCGCCAAGATCCTCGGTACGGCGAACTACCGGTGCGGCAACGACATGATCTGCGGCTGGGCCGGATCCCTCGGGGCTGTCGACGGCATCAACGTCGTCGCCGGCACCGGCTCGATCGCCTACGGGGAACACGAAGGCAGGCGGTGGCGCGGCGGTGGCTGGAGCGAGCTGTTCGGTGACGAGGGCTCCGGCTACTGGGTCGCGATCCAGGGCTTGAACGCCTTCAGCCGCATGGTCGACGGGCGTCTGCCGGCCGGGCCGTTGGTCGACCAGATGCGCCAAACCCTAGGCCTCGCCGCCGATTTCGACGTGATCGACGTCGTGGTGAACCAGTGGCACGGCGACCGGGGAAAGATCGCGGACCTGAGCAAGGTCGTGGTCCGGGCCGCGGACGCGGGCGACACGGTCGCGACCGGAGTACTCCGCGACGCGGGGCGGGAGCTCGCACTGCTCGTGGACGTCGGCCGGCGCGCTCTGGAATTCGACGCCTCACGACGAGTTCCGGTGTCGTACTCCGGCGGCATGTTCGGCTCGGCGCACGTGCTGACGTCGTTCCGCGACTCGCTTTCCCTTGAGTACGACCTACGTCAACCACTGCTGGAACCCCACGTCGGCGCCGCCCTCTACGCGGCACGCCTGCACGGACACCCGTTGCGGGCCGAGCAGATCCACTCGACCGCGTCCCCGTCTGGCTGAGGAGCCGAGATGACCGGAACAGACGTGCCCACGTCCAACCGCGCGAACAGCTGGATCCCGTACGCGGGTCTGCTGGTGTTGTTCTGGGGAGTGTGGGGGGCCTTTTCCAGCCTGCCCACCAAGCTCTACACCTACCCCGACCCGATGGTGTACGTGGTATGGGCGCTGACCATGCTCGTGCCCGCGTGGTTCTCGTTGCGCGGCAAGAGGTTCGACCGCGGCCGCGTCGCCGCCGGCTACGGGTTGCTCATCGGGCTCACCGGTGCCGGGGGACAGTTGGTGCTGTTCAAGGCACTCACGATCGGACCCGCGTACGTGATCTTCCCGATCGTCGCGCTCTCACCGGCGATCACCGTGCTGTTGGCATTCGTCGCGTTGCGGGAACGACTCGGTGCGTGGTCGTGGACGGGCGTGGTGCTCGCGCTGGTCGCCGTCGTGCTGTTCTCCATCTCCACCGGGGAGTCCAGTGACGGCGGGTGGCTCTATCTGCTGTTGGCGGTGCTGGTCTGCGTGGCCTGGGGTGTGCAGGCGTTCTTCATGCGCAAGGCCGCTCTCGCCGGGGTGGACGACGCCACGACGTTCGGCTGGATGACCATCAGCGGGCTGCTGCTGATCCCGGTCGCGGTGCTGATGATGGGTGGCTTGCCGTTGGGGTTCCCGTGGCAGGCACCCGCGCTCACCGCGGGCACCCAACTGCTCAACTCGATCGGCGCGTTGTTCCTGGTGATGGCCATGAGCCGGGGCAAGGCATCGATCGTGGCGCCGGTGACCAACGCACTTGCCCCAGTGCTGACCATCGTCCTGTCGCTGCTGGTCTTCGGCGCCGCACCCACCGGGTTCCAGATCGCGGGTATCGTGCTGGCCCTGGTCGGTTCGACCCTGATGGTCTACCGCGCGGAGAAGAGCACCGAGTCGCTGCCCAGCACCGCGGCGGGTGCGGCGCCCTGACACCGGCGCCGGGGATGACCGACGCGAAGGCCACGGCCACCGGCGTCGAGGTTCGTGAGCATATCGCTGCGCATGCGCTGTACCGTCCGCCGGTCTCGACCTGATCGTGCCTTCAGTCTGTGGCTATGCCGGCCTGGTAGGCGATGATCACCAGGTGGACGCGGTCGCCGGCGTTCAGTTTGGTGAGCAGGCCTCGGATGTGGGTTTTCACCGTTCCAGGGCCGATCGAGAGGTCCTGGGCGATTCGCGGACGTCCGGTTCGTACTGGACAAGCTGGCCGTGCTGAACTCTGGTGGCAACCCCTCCGACAGCGCGCTACCAGCCGGGCTTACCGGCACGCTGGATCTCCAAAATGTCGGTATGTTCGGGTACTCCGCGGGCGGGCCCACCACAGCGTCCACAATGTACGTTGACACCCGGATCAAAGCAGGGCTGAGCCTGGACGGCCCGGTCTTCGGCGCGGTGATCGAGATGGGCCTGGACCGTCCCTACATGCTGGTGGACGCCAGGGCCTCTCGCTCAGCCATAACAGAGTCGCAGACTTTCTGGGAACACCTGCGGGACTGGCGGCTCAATATCGGTATGCGAGGCGCGAAGCACCTGACCTACAGCGACTTCGTGACCTTGATTCCCCAGGCCGCCGGTCTGCTGGGGTTGACTCCCGCTCAGGTCGAGCAGCAGATCGGCGCCGTGGTTCCGGCTCGGGCGATTGCCGTGCAGCGGGCCTGTCCGTTGGTGTTCTTCGACCTACACCTGCGACACCGCGGACACTTGCTTGACGCGCCATCTCCGTTGTTCCCGG
>CBIMJO010000763.1:0-5430 GCA_966244135.1 uncultured Actinocrispum sp.
AGCCGACACCGATTTTCACCCCTCAACGGGCGTCCCCACCAGGGACCGAATGACTCGTCCTATGGCTTGAGCCGTACAGCGTTCGGCCGATATGGCGCCCGGCAGCCACCGGGGCAGCGCGTCGCGGGCGGCGTAGCTCAGCGTGCGCAGGTCGGCCATGAACTGCCCGCGGTGGTCGGCGGGCAGCGGCTCGACGAAGTAGTGCTTGATGTTCCCCAGGTGGATGAGGGAGGCGAGGACGGTGGTCAGCACCTGTTCCTGCGCGGTGGTGCCCATCGGCAGCCCGGGCGCGCCAGCCCGGCCGAGGATGAGCAGCACCTCGTACATCAGGTGGGTGATCCCGCACTGCTCCTCGATGGCCCGGTGCGGCCATCTCGTCCAGCAGACGGACCCACGCGGAACGCTGCTCCGCTTTGGCTGTGTCCGCCACCCACACATGCTCCTGCTGGAACAGCAAGACGCCGCCGAGGAGCGTGCGGTCCTCAGGCTGCCACAGATAGTGGCGATCGGGCAGCTCGGGCGAACAGCGGTGCAGCTGGAAACTGTTGCCTTCCAACGTGATATCACCCGATAACGGGGTGATCTCCACCAACCGGGTCGGCAGGTTCACCCCGACGTACGCCCACGCCTTTGTATTTCGGTAACGGTCGTGACCTGAGTTACACCTTGATCGTCGTGGCTTCTTGAAAGGTGTGGCGCGATGAGGAGAATTCCAGGGTGGACGGTGGGCGCCGGTGCCTTGCCGCCTGGAAGGACCGGTGATGAGCCGTCAGTACTGGGTGATGGTCGTTCTGTCGTTATGCCTCGCCGGGTGCGGGGCGCGAACGGAGGGCTCCGGTTCGTCGGGTGGTGCGCCGTTGGTGCCCGTTCAGCCGGCGGCGCCGCAGACCAGCGACGCCGGGCTGAACGGCAACTGTGCGGCGATTGTGTCGCGGCGGGTGAGTGAGGGTGTCGTGCCGCAGCCGTTGTGTTTACCGGTGAATGGGTCACTGCGATTGACCATGGACGAGCCTGTGCCGCTGGCCAGTTCGGATGCCAAGGTGCTGACCTGTGCCGCGGATGCGGGCAAGGATGTGGTCTGCACGCCGCATCTGCAGGGAACGGCGACGGTGAGCGCCACCAAGGAAGCCTCGTTCAAGTGGGAGCTGCGGGTCACCGTCGTCGCGAATGGGTTGAACTGACAGGAAACTCGCATAACGGACGTGTCCACAGTGGATGCTCATGGCGTCCGCGCGATGACAGTGTGTACTGGCACCGAGTTTTGCCACGAATGGCCCTTGTGTGAACCCGGTCACGGAGAGAGACTCGCGCGCGGTCCACTCCGGCGACATGGAGTCCTCATGGTGCGCTTATTTTCCCGTGCGCGTTTATCGGCGATAGCGGCAACTGTGCTTGTGCTACCCGCGTTTTCCGTGGCGCCGCCGGTCGTGGCCGCGCCGATTCCCGATGACACACCAGTTCTGTTGCACCCCAAGGGGGAGCGTGAGGACGGCTCCGACGAGAACGGCAGCTTCGACAAGCTGCGCGACGCGTACTACTGGAGCCGCCTGCTCGCCGGTGACGATCAACTGACCCTCGAACAGGCCGCGGGCCTGAGATCGAAGGCGTCGGGCGACGCCAACACCCTGGAAGCCGAGACCCAGCGGGGCGTGGCCCGGGGCGGGACCTGGGCCAGCACCGGGCCGGACCCGCTCGTGCAGGTCGGCCGGACCACCAACACCTTCCAGGCGGTCTCCGGCCGCATCGGCGCACTGGCCATCCGCAACGACGGCACGATCGTGCTGGGCGCGGCACAGGGCGGCATCTGGACCTATGACAGCGCGAGCGGGACATGGACGTCCCGGACCGCCGACACGTCAACTCAGTCCGTGGGTGCGCTGGCCATCGCCCCGAGCAACGACAAGATCATCTACGCCGGGTCCGGCGAGGGTGCGCTGTCCGGCGACAGCTACTACGGCGACGGCGTCTACAAGTCCACCGACGGCGGCGTGACCTGGGCGCGCGTGTCCGGTGACCTGTTCAACGGGCAGGCCAGCTCGGCCATCGAGGTCGACCCGGCCAACCCGGATCACGTCTACCTCGCCACGGTGCGTGGGCGAGGTGGCGCACGGCGCACGACCCACCCGGCGACGGCTCAGTTCGGCGTGTGGGAGTCCCGGGACGGTGGCCGCAACTGGAAGCTCGACAAGGGCACGACCGACGAACTGCACGGCGCCACCGACCTGGTGATGGACCCGCGCAACCCGCGCAACCTGTGGGCCTCGTTCTGGGGTGATGCCATTTACCGGTCCACCGACGGCGGTAGGACTTGGACCAACGCCCTGGGCAACTTGCCACCGGGCAACTTCCTTGAGGGCGGCACGAGGTTCGCGTTAGGACTGTCGCATCCGAACGGTGCGGCGAGCCCGACCATCTACACCAACTACGATTACTTCGACCTCACCGACGCGTACCACGCCTCGCGTGTGTGGAAAACCACCGACGGCGGTACCACGTGGACCCTCACCGGAGCCGGCACCGGAGCCGACGCGGTAGCCGGTTCTTGTGGCACGCAATGCTTCTACGACAATTTCGTCAAGCCGGACCCGACCGACCCGAACACCGTGTACGTCGGCGGGAGCTACGGCTACAACAACTCCCCGCAGTCCGGCGGCGTCTACCGCAGCACAGACGGCGGGGCCACCTGGAAGAGCCTGGGCTACGACCTGCACCCGGACTTCCACGCGTTCGCGTTCCAGCCCAACAACACCCAGCACATCGCGATCGGCAATGACGGCGGCATCTGGCAATCGGCCACCGGCGGCGGGCGAAAGGGCGCCGCCGACCCGCTTTCCGCGGCCCAGTGGGAGAACCTCAACGGCACGGTCGACGCGGCCACCGGCGCGCTGGTGCACTCGACCGGCCTGCGGATCACCCAGTTCACCAGCATGGCAACGGTTCCGCAGGTGCCCGGCCAGTACTGGGGCGGCACGCAGGACAACGGCACGTTGCGCAAGTCGCTGGCCAACACCCGGTGGTTCGACCAGGCGAGCGGCGACGGCGGCCAGGTGCTCGTGGACCGGACCACCACCAACCCGCTCAACCCGAACCTGCCCGCGTACGTGTTCGGCACGTACTTCGGCATCTCGCCGTACCGCTACGACCCGTCCGAGGTCGGCACGTTCTTCGGCAACGAGCCGATCGACGGCGGCATCAACATGCAGGACCGTGCGGAGTTCTACGTGCCGTGGGTGCAGAACCGCAGCAACCCCAACCAGATCTTCCTGGGCACCTACCGGTTGTACCGCACCAACAACGCCGAGGCGCCGTCCGCGGGTGACGTCCACTTCGACACCATCAGCCCGGACCTGTCCACCGGCTGCCCGGGCGCGGCGCCCAACGGCGCCCGTGGCTGCTTCATCAGCGCGATCGGGCTCGCCGAGGGCGGCGACGGCGTGTACGTCGGCACCGATGACGGTGTCGTGTCGGTCAGCCCGAACGCGGTCACCTCGAACACCCCGAGCTGGACGCGGGTCGGGCAGAACGTGCTGCCGAACCGGCCGATCACCCAGTTCGCCGTGGACCGCTCGAACTGGCGGGTCGCGTACGCCTCCTACGCCGGCTTCGGCGCCGCCACACCGCGCAACCGTGGTCACGTGTTCAAGACCACCGACGGTGGACGGCATTGGCAGGACATCAGCGGCTGGCTGCCGGACGTCCCGGTGAACTCGATCATCCTGGACCCGTCCGACGACAACACCCTCTACATCGGAACGGATGTCGGTCCGTTCAGCACCCGCAACGGTGGCCAGACCTGGAAGCGGCTCGGCAACGGGATGCCGAAGGTGGCCACGTGGCAGCTCGACTACGACCCGAGCCACGCCCTCCTGGCCGCGGGCACGCACGGCCGTGCCGCGTACACATTGGACACCGGTGTGTCCACTCCGGCCCTGGTTGTGTCCACTTCGGACAGTGGCCTGCCGGTCGGCCCGGGGAGCCTGGTCAACTACAAGGTCACCGTGTCGAACATCGGGAACGCGGCGGCCACCGGGGTCCGGCTGGACGTGCCGTTGCCCGACCGGACCCGCGTCGTGTCCGCGGACAACGGCGGCACGTTCCGGGACGTCACGATCAAGTGGCGGGGCCTCTCGGTTCCGGCCGGTGGCAGCACTTCGGTGTCCTTCACCGTTCGGATCAGCAACCGGCTGCCCTCGACGGTCACCTCGATCGTCAACGACGGCATCTCGGTGAAGTCCGACCAGGGTGTCGACGCCTCCAGCAGCCCGCACACCGTGCCGATCGCGCCCGCGCACAGCGTCGTCGTGTCGGCCGATGAGCAGAAGGGCGGGGCTCGCACAGGCACTGACGCCAGCTTCACCGTGCACGTGACCAACAAGGGCTTCCAGCCGGACAGCTACGCGTTGTCCACCACAGGGGCCTGGACGGCCAACACGTTCGACGCCACCTGCACCACACCCAGCCCCACCACGCCGACGGTGGCGCCAGGAAGCAGTGTCGACGTCTGCGTGAAGGTGAGTGTGCCCGCCGGTGCGGCGAACGACTCGACCAGTGACACCACGCTGACCGTGAAGTCCAACGGGGACAACACAGTCACGGGTTCGGTCACGTTGACCACGATCGCGGTGTCGTCGGACACCTTGGTGGTCGACGAGGATCTCGGCGCGCCGAACGTCCAGCAGTTCTACCTCGATGCGTTGACTGCAAACGGAGTCACGACCGGCTACTGGGACCTGTCCGCCGATCCGGTGTTGCCGCGGTCGTACGTCACGGCACACCGCAACGTGGTCTGGTTGACAGGCAACACCTATCCGGGACCGGTGACACCGTATGAGGGCGTGCTCAAGGCGTTCCTCGACGGCGGTGGACGATTGTTCATGTCGGGCCAGGACATCCTGGACCAGGCGGCCGGTACGACCGCGTTCGTGCGTGACTACCTGCACATCTCCTGGGACGGCACGGAACGCCAGAACGACAAGCCGACCGCCGCGGTGCATGGCGTGGCGGGCAGCGCGGTCAGCGACGGCATCGGCTCCGTCCCGATCGACCACAGTGTGCTGGGCGCGACCTTCGAGGATCAGGTCACCCCGATCGCCCCGGCACAGTCCGCGTTCACCGATGACACCGGCGCCATCGACGGGCAGACCGTCACCGCCGGCAGCTACAAGGTCGTCTTCCTGGCCTTCCCGTTCGAGGCCTACGGATCGGCGGCCCAGAAGGCGGACCTGATGCACCGGGTCCTGACCTACTTCGGCTGACCCCCATCCCAGTGCACCCCGGCCCTATCCGGCCGGGGTGCACTGGTGTCAGAAGGCGGCGTCGTACAACGCTCGTAGCTCGGCGTTGCTGGCGAGGCCGCTGTAGCCGCATGCCATGACCCGATCGTCGTTCGCCGCGATCAGGTAGGTTTCGCCGGGCTTGAACACGACCCCG
>CBIMJO010000764.1:0-5422 GCA_966244135.1 uncultured Actinocrispum sp.
TTCGACCGGCTTTTCCGAGGCCTCCAGGTTGAGGCCGAACGTGGGCCAGCGCGGCAGCAGCGAGTCGAAGAAGTGGATCGGGAAGTTGCTGGTGATCCCGCCGTCGGAGAACCAGTGCTGCCTGCCGTCCAGGATCAGCGGCACCGGGCAGATCAGCCCGGGCAGCGGCAGGCTCATCCGGACCGCCATGATCACCGGGAGGTCCGCGGGTTCCGGCAGTTCGTACAGCGTGGCATCGGGATGGTCGGCGCACTTGCCATCCACCCGGACGGCCGACATCTGCCGGACGATCCGGTCGGGAACCAGGCCCGCCAGGCAGTCCGGGCAGAACTGCCACTCGGCTCCGTCGTGGAACGGCAGCTCGAACGGCCGGCTCGCGGAGATGTCCGTGGTCATCAGGGCCAGGTTGATCACCCGGTCACCGGGTTCGGCCGGACCGGGCTCGGCGCCCGGGCCACGCCAGAGGTCGCCGAACGTCAACGCCCGCGAGTGATCCCGCCCGGCGAGGTCGTCGATCCGGTCGGCCAGCCACGCCGACAGCGGCGGAACCCCAGTGGAGGCAGGCATTCCGGAACGCCTGTCCGTCCACGTTGGAGTGTAGGCGGCGCCGCCCGGGATGAGGCCGTACCGGTGCTCGCGATAGTTGCCGAACACCTTCCAGCAAGCCGTCCCGTAGACTACCGCGAAGGCGGCCAGGGCGGCGAAAGTCAGCAACAGCCAGCTGTAGATGATGATCGCGCTCGCTACGAGCCACGCCGTCAGGTCGGCGGAGTACAGCAGCACCCCGGTCAGCCCGATCACCACGGGCAGCAACAACACCAGCGTGATCTTGCCCAGGCTCGCCTTCGCCATCGCCCACACGCCGAGCGCGATCGCGATGGCCAGCAACGGGACCGCGACTATCCACAGTGAACCGTTCCACCCGTCCGGCGGCATCAGCCAGCGCACCGAGTACGGCCCGACCAGCCAGGCCAGCAGCAACGTGATCAGCAACGTCCGCGCGGGCACCCTGATCGCGCACAGCATGGCCATGAACACCGCGGCGAACCGGGACCGCCCGGTCGTCGCCGTGCTCTGCATCAGCGCCGCCGCGACCCGGAACATCTTGTGCAGCCCGGCTTTCGGCTGGAACAGCTGCGGCAGCCGCCAGCGCGCGTCACCAGTGCCGGAGATCAGCCACGTGATCATCCCGGCCAGCCCGGCGAACCCCGGCCGCACCGCGTCCCCGGTCACCTCCGCAGGAGCCGGGGCGAACCGGCCGTACTCGGCGGCGGCCGTGGCGGCGGCGCCGATCGCCCCCGCGGACGCCCCGCCGACGTTGCGGAACTGGTAGTGCTCGGCCAGCGCGCAGACCGCGAGCGGGTAGATGACCCCGCTGGTCGCACCGCCGCGCATGGTCACGTCACAGGAGTGCCGGATGAAGGCCGCGTAACCGTCCGGATCGGACCCGGCCATCCCGTCCGCTGTGGATGGCGTCCACCGCAGCCACGGCGCGCCTGGTGTGAGCTGGTACCGCTCCGGCCGTTCCAGGTCGAGGCTGTGTACCGCGGTGATCTCCGGATTCGTCATGGCGACCTCCCCCGAGGGCTTGTACCCCTATATCGGCCCGGGGGTGAGTGGTCTAACGGGTGTCGCGGACTACGAATAGGTGAACATCGGAGCGTGACCGCCGTGCTACCCACGCCACTTGATGTCGGAACTGGGCTGGTATCGGCAGTGTGTCCCGGTTCGGATGGTCGTGCGCAGGTGCCCGGCCAGGGTGGGGTGGACCTGGTCGATGCGGTCCAATGCGTCCTTGATGCGGGCGGTGACGGTCTTGCGGGCGCGTTCGGCGTCGTCGCCGAGCCGTCTCGGCCGGCCGCCGAGCCCGGTGGCGGCGGCCAGCTGGTGGATCAGCTCGTCACGTTCCGCCTGCAGCCGGGCGGCTTCCTCGTCCGACGCGGCCTCGTCGAGGGCCAAGTCCAACTGGCTGAGCCGGTTGCGGTAGGCGCGGCGTGCGGAGTCGTCCAGGATCGGGTCGGCGCCCGCTGTGGGATGACGGCCCAGCAGCTCCAACGCGTGCACGTCCTGCCGGGGCGTGGACAGCAGACGCGCGATGTCCGCCAGCCCTTTCGCGTGCGGCAACTGGACCCGCTTGCCCTGGAACGCGATCGTCCACAACGGACCCTCGCGGCGGAACTCCTCGGCGGGCGCGGCCAGCCGGTCGAGTTCCTTGCGGCTCAGGTCCGCCCACGGATGCGCGCCCAGCCGTTCGTGCATGGCCACGGCCTCGGTCAGGTGCCGGACGGCGTCGTCGTGGTTGCCGAGCGCGGCGCTGAGCCGACCGAGGTGGTAGTCGACCGCGCCGGAGTACGACGCGCACCCGCCGACCACGATGTGCTGACCCGCCAACGGCAGAAGTCGTTGGTACATCTCGGTTCGCTGCTCGCGTGAGCCCACCGCGGCGGCGATGAACGCCATCAGCGCGTACAGCTCCGGATGTGGCTGGTCGACCAGGGTACCGAGGCTGAAGTCGGCGAACTCCGCGGCCGCCTCGTCGAGCGACCCCAAGCCGACCATGACGCCGGCGCGGATCGCGGGCAGCATCGGCGCGATCGGGTCGGCGGGTCCGATCGCTACCGGCGCCTCCAGCCCGACGATCCCGATCATGCACAACGACAGGTGCAAGGTGCCGTGCACGGCGATCGCGTCCGGCTGGCCGATCAACTGGCCCAGCTCGAGGGCCGTGTGCGACAGTTCGGTCGCCTCGGTGCCGGGACCGGTGATCAGCGCCAGCGTCGCCCGTCGGGTCAGCGCGCCGTACCGCCCCCGTGAGTGCCCGAGGCCTTCGGAAAGGCGGATGTAGGTGTGCAGCTCGGTCAGCCCGTCGGGGTAGCCGAGCTCGATCAACGCCGTGGCCCGCAACAACACCGCCTGCGCGATCATGTCCTCGTCACCCGCCTGTTCGGCGGCCGACTCCATTTCGGACACAATGGCCAGTCTCTGTGAGGCGTTGCCGCGCTGCCAGGCCACGTCGTGCTCGGCCAGCAACGAGAACGCCAGCACCGAGGGATCCCCGGAAGCCCGCGCCAACGTACTCGCCTCGGTCGCGACAACGGCCGCCCGCTCGGGGTTCGGCTTGGGACCTTGCCGCAAGTCCCGGCCCAGTGCGGCAAGCACGCGCGACCGCAACGCCAGGTCCTCGGCGGGCAACAGGTCGATGGCCTCGTCGAGCAGTCGCAAGTGGAGGGTGTCGATGGTCCCGGTCCGGAACCCCAGGCCGTGCATGCCCAACGCCGCCGTTGCCAGCGCCCGCGCGTCCCCGGTGCGGGCGGCCAGCTCGGCCAGTTCCCGGTAGGTTTCCCGGGCGGCCGGGGCGTCCCCGGCCCGGTCCAACGCCTCGGCGAGCGACACCAGCAGTTCCTGCCGGCCGGTCGGCGATTCAAGGAGGTCCAAAGTGGATAGAGCGGTCCGGAACTGCGCTGCCGCATCGTCGTGGGCCAGCCGTTCCTCAGCCTCGTGACCGGCCAAAGTGCTGTACTGCACGGCCTTCGCGGCATCTCCGGCCGCCAGGTAATGCGCGGCGATCTCGGCGGCGGCCACCGGAGACCGGGGCTCCCGCCACGACTCCAACGCGTTCCCGGCAGCGTGGTGCAGCTCGGCCAGCCGCCGCGCGGGCAGCTCGGCGAGCACGGTCTCCCGGAACAGATCGTGGCTGAACCGCAGATCCGGGGTGAGCACCCGGGCGGCGATGGCCTCTTCGAGCAGGTCAGGGTCGGCCGACCCCATCCGGCCCAACAGTTCCGGCCGGACCACCCGTCCGCCCACGGCCGCGGCGGCGAGCATTTCCGCGCAGGGATGGGAAAGCCGGGCCAGGCGGCTGCGCAGCGTGTCCCGCACGCTGTCCGGGATGGTGTCGGCCGTGCCACGGGCCGCGATCAGCCGGGTCAGTTCCCGCACGAACAGCGGGTTGCCGCCGGAGCGCCGCCACACCTGCGCGGCCAGCTCCTCCGTCGGCTTCCCGGCGATCGAGGTCATCACCGCGGCCACCTCGTCGGCGGCCAGCCCGAGCAGCTCGAACCGTTGCGCGGTACCGGTCAGGCGGGACATGTCCGCCTCGCGGTCCCGGTACGCGCCGAGCAGCAGCACCCGGCTCGTGCCCAGGTGGCGGCCGAGGAACTCGAGCATCCGCACCGAGGCCTCGTCCGCCCAGTGCAGGTCGTCCAGCAGCACGACCAGCCCGCAGTCCTCGCCGGCCCGGGTGAGCAGCCGCGCGGTGGCGTCGAACAACCGGAACCGCGCATCCAGCGCCTCGGCCTCGGTGCTGACCCGGTGCACCGAGTCGACCAGGCCCGGCTCGATCTCCCGCAGCGCCTGGATCCACGGCCAGTACGGCGGAGCCCCGCCATCCCAGCAGGTCGCCCGCAGCACCCGCGCACCCCGCTCGGCCGCCTCGTCGGCCAGCCGGGTGAGCACGGCGGTCTTGCCGATCCCGGGTTCCCCGGTGACCAGTACGAGCTGGGCGGACCCGGCGAGTGCCGTGTCGAGCGCGGCGCGGGCCATGGCCAGCACCGCCTCCCGGCCGACGAGCCGTTCGAGCGAGGTCACCGTCCGAGCCTACGGCCGAAGCTCCAGCAACAGGTGCATCGGCACATCCGGCAGGATCCGGCGGACCGTGCCGAACCCGGCGGCGTGCGCGACCTCGGCCAGCCGCGCCGGGCCGGCCAAAGTGCCCAGGGCCTCGTCCGACTGGGACAGCGCGTTGGGCGTGCAGATCAAAGTGGACACCGAGTAGAACATCCGGCCGAGTGGCGTGAAGTTGTCTTCCGCCCGCTCAGCGCCGGGCGGCTCGACCAGCAGGACAGCACCGCCGGGAGCGAGCGCTTTGCGGGCGTGGGCCAGGGCGCCGACCGGGTCGCCGAGGTCGTGCAGGGAGTCCACAAAGGTCACCAGGCTGTACCCGGTGCCCGGGAAGTCCGTGGCCGAGGCGACCTCGAACCGGACGGTCCCGTCCAGCGCCCGGGCCGCGGCGATGGACTGGTCGTGGTAGTCGAACCCGGTGACGTCCGCCTCGGGGAACGCCTGGGCGATCATCCGCGTCGGCGCGCCGTACCCGCAGCCGATGTCGGCGACCTTGCCGCCATTGTGCAGCGCCTCGGCCACCCCGTCCAGCTCGGCGATCGCGCCGACGAACAGCGCGGTGTCCTTGCTGGCCCGGGTCAGCGCGTCGGTGCCACACCAGTGCTCGGGGCCGCGCTGGTGCCAGCCGAACCCGGTGCCGGTGCGGAACGCCTGCTCGAAGTCGGCGAACCCGGCGCCCATCGCGGAGAACATGTGCACGCACGCGTCCACCATCGCCCCGCCGGGCGCGTGCAGGATCGCCACGGCCACGCCCTCCGGCAGGGTGAACCGGCCGTCCTCGTACTCCAGGTACCCGGCGGCG
>CBIMJO010000765.1:0-5416 GCA_966244135.1 uncultured Actinocrispum sp.
AGCTGCTGGGACAGCGCGTCCTGCAGGTCGCGAGCCCCAAGGCGGCCAAAGATCCGGCGAAGCTGGACCAGAACCCGGTCGGTGCCGGCCCGTTCGTCGCCAGTCAAGTGATCCCGGGCACGAAGGCCGTGTTCAAGAAGAATCCCGCATACTGGGACGCGGCGAACATCCACATCGACACCGTGGAGCTGGCCTCGGCCCCGGACGCCTCGACCGTGGTCTCCGGCCTGCAGACCGGTGTGTACAACTTCGCCGACATCCGGCCCAGTCAGGCCGACGCGGCCAAGAAGGCGGGTCTCGACGTGTTCGTGCAGCCCGGGTTCAACGCCTCGAACATCAGCCTCAACGTCAACAAACCGCCCTTCAACAACGAGAAGGTCGTCGACGCGGTGCGCTACGCGGTCAACCGCAAGGAGTTCGTCGACAAGCTGACCTTCGGCTATGGCCAGGCGACCGACCAGCCGTTCCCGGAGGGTTACATCGCCTACGACCCGCAGTCGAAGGACCGTTTCAGCTATGACCCGGCCAAGGCCAAGCAGTTGCTCGCCGAGGCGGGGTACCAGCCCGGGGCGATCAAGCTCGACCTCGTCGTGCCGGAGGCCCAGCCGGACGCGGAGATCGTCCAGTCCCAGCTCGGCGCGGTCGGCATCACGACCGAGATCAAGATCAACAAGAACTGGGCGACCCCGTTCTTCGCCAAGGAGCTGACCCTGTCGCTGTACGGCACGACCGGCCGCGACTCGGCCCTGCAGACCCTGACCGCCCACTTCGGACCGAACGGCCCGCTCAACCTCAGCACCCCCTACGAGCCGGCCGGGTTCGAGGACGCGGTGGCGAAGGTCCGCCGGACCCCGCTGGACGCGCCGGACTACGCCAAGGTGCTGCAGGAGGCCACCCGGGTCGGTCTGGCGAGCAAGGCCCTGGTGTTCACCTACTCCTCGCCGAACCTGATCGCCAAGAGCAAGACCATCTCCGGTCTGCCCAAGAATCCCGCGCACATCGACTGGACGGGTGTGACCATCGGTGGCCGCTGAGCTGAGGACCGCCCGGCGGATCGGGGCCACGCTGGCCCGGTCGGTCGCGATCTTCGTGCTGGTGTTCTTCGTCGCCACGTTCGTGACGTTCGCACTGCGGGCGATGAGCGGCCTGAGCCCGGCCCGGATCCAGCTGGGCGAGGACGCCTCGCCGGAGGCGATCCACAACATCGAGAGCCTGTGGGGCCTGGACAAGCCGTTCCTCACGCAGTACTGGGACTGGTTCACCGGTGTGCTGCACGGGAACCTCGGCACCAGCTGGGTCAACGGCGCGGACATCTCGACGCTGATCGGGCTCGGCCTCGGCGTGAGCCTCTCGGTCGCGGTGTTCGCGCTCGTGGTGGGCGTCGTGCTCGGGTTCGGGCTCGGCACGCTCGCGGCGCTGCGGTCCACGACGTGGGTCGACCGGGCGATCACCGGGTTCGTCACGGTCGTCTCGGTGATGCCCGCGTTCGTGGTCGGCATCGTGCTGGTGGGGATCTTCGCGGTCGGGCTGGACCTGTTCCCCTCGGCGGGGTACTCGCCCCTCGTCGACGGAATCGGGCCCTGGCTGGCGCACATCACGTTGCCCGCGCTGGCGTTGAGCTTCGACGTGGTCGCCGATGTGGCCCGGCAGCTGCGCACCGGCCTGGTCACCGCCTACCGGGAGAACTACGTGATCGGCGCCGTCGTGCGGGGCCTGTCGCCGCGGCGGATCTTCTTCGGGCACGTGCTGCGCAACGGCATGGGACCGGCGCTGGCCACGCTCGGCCTGAAGTTCCCCGCCCTGGTCGGCGCGTCCGTGGTGACCGAGTGGATCTTCGGGTTGCAGGGCTTCGGCCGGTTCGCCAACGACTCCGCGCAGAGCGGTGACGTGCCCGCGGTGCAGGGCGTGCTGGTGGTGTCGATCGCCTTGGTGGTGACCTTCAACCTGCTCATCAACATCGTGCTGGGCCGGGTCACGCCGGCCTCGCAGCGGGGGGTGTGACGTGGTCCGCCGGATCCTCGCGCTCGTCTCCGGGCGCATCGCGGTCATCGTGCTGGTCCTGGTCGCGCTGCTCGCGATCCTCGGGCCGCTGCTGGCCCCGCACGACCCGCTGGGCACCAGCGGCAACACCCTCGCCGGGCCGTCCGGCGAGCACTGGCTGGGCACCGACTACCTCGGCCGGGACGTGTTCAGCCGCCTGCTGGACGGGTCACGGGTCAGCGTCGTGGGCTCGCTCGAGGTGGCCCTGGTGGCGTTGGTGGCGGGCACGATCCCCGGCATCCTGTCGGTCTACCTCGGGCGCGCGTTCGAATGGGCCACCCTCCGGGTCGCCGACACGCTCGTCGCCCTGCCGTTCCTGCTGTTCGCCGTCGCGGTGACCGCGTTGCTGGGCAACGGGATCACGCAGGCGATGGTCGTGACGGGCGCGCTCGTGTCGCCGTTGTTCTACCGGGTGTCGCGGGCAGCCACGCTCACCGTCGCGCGCTCGCAGTACGTCGAGGCCGCGTTGATCTCCGGGGCGTCGCTCGGCTGGGTCGTCCGGCGGCACGTGTGGGTGAAGGTGCTGCCGCCGATCGCGGTCGCGCTCGCCCAGACCGTCGGCGTCGGCTTCATCATCGTGTCCAGCCTGACCTTCCTCGGCATTGGCGTGCAGCCGCCCGCACCGACCTGGGGCGGCCTGCTCGCGTCCGATCTGGGCTACCTGAACTACCAGCCGTGGGCGCCGCTCGTCCCGGCGCTGTTGATCATGGCCACCGTCTGGGCCGCCAACCTGCTCGCCGATGCGATCCGGGACGTGACAGGAACGGCCGCGCACTTGAGAAAGGCGACGGCATGACCGCCATCACCGAAAGCTCCGCGCCCGCCGAGACCGCGGTGGCCGATCCCGTGCTCGCCGTGCGGGACGTGCGGATCCGCTACGACATCGACGGCCGTGAGGTCGTCAAAGGCGTGAGTTTCGAGCTCACGCCAGGCAAGGTCGTCGGGATCGTCGGCGAGTCGGGCAGCGGCAAGACCATGACCTGCCGGGCCGTGCTGGGCATCCTGCCGCCGCACTTCACCGTCGCGAGCGGCGGCATCCAGCTCGCCGGGCGGGACCTGGCCTCGGTGACGCCCGCGGAGCTGACCGGGTTGCGCGGATCCACGATCAGCGCGGTGTTCCAGGATCCGGCGTCCTATCTGAACCCGTCGATCCAGGTCGGCAAGCAGGTCGCCGAGGTGCTGCGGGTGAAGAAGGGCTACCGGCGCAAGGCCGCCCGGCAGCGGGCCCTGGACCTGCTCGCGGCCGTGCGCCTGCGCGATCCCGAACTGGTCTACGGCCAGTACAGCTACGAGCTGTCCGGCGGGATGCTGCAACGCGTCCTGATCGCCACCGCGATCGCCGCCGAGCCCCGGGTGCTCATCGCCGACGAGGCGACCACCGCGCTCGACGTCACCGTGCAGGCGGAGATCCTCGACCTGCTCGGCGAGCTGCGCGACCGCACCGGGCTCGCCCTTGTCGTTGTCTCGCATGACCTCGCGGTCGTTGCCCAGCTGTGTGACGAGGTGCTGGTCATGCGCGACGGCGAGATCGTCGAGCAGGGCCCGGCCGCGCGCGTGCTGTACCAGCCGCGGCACGAGTACACCCGGCTGCTCATCGACGAGCACGAACAGTACGGACTCGACCGGTTCCTGGAGGACTGGGCATGATCCTCACGGTCTCGGACCTTCATGTCCACTATGGACGCGGGCGGCGGCGCGCGCAGGTGCTCGCCGGGGCGTCGCTGAGTGTGGCGCGCGGTGAGGTCGTCGGCATCATCGGCGAGACCGGCTCGGGCAAGTCCACGTTCGCCCGGGCCGTGCTGGGGCTGGTCCGCAGCTCCGCGGGCCAGATCCTGATCGACGGCGAGGACGTGACCAGGTATGGCGAGCGGCAGTGGCGCGCCCTGCGCCGCCGCGGAGTCGTCCAGTACGTGTTCCAGGACCCGCTGCGCAGCCTCGACCCCGATCTGTCCATTGCGGACTCACTGCTGGAACCGTTGCTGTTGCGCGGAATCGCCCGATCCGAAGCGCTGGCGAAGGCACGCGTTCACCTGGCGCGAGTCCAGCTGGACGAGGAACTGCTGCCGCGGCTGCCCGGCGAACTGTCCGGCGGGCAGCGGCAACGCGTCGCGGTCGCCCGTGCCCTGATCACCGAACCGAAGCTGGTGTTCCTCGACGAGCCGGTCAGCGCGCTCGACTCGGCCACCCGCGTCCAGATCCTGGAGATCCTCAAGCGCCTGCGAGCCGACGGTGTGGCGCTCGTCTTCGTCTCCCACGACCTTGGCTCCGTGGCTGGGATCGCCGACCGGGTCGCCGTGCTGTACCACGGCGAGTTCGTCGAGACCGGCCCGGTGCGGGAGGTCGTCACCGCCCCGCAGCACGCCTACACACGCCTGCTCATCGGCTCGGCGCCGACACTGCGCAGGACCAAGCAGAAAGGGAAAGCCGCATGAGCCGCAAGATCCACCTCGCCCTGCACCCGTACGGGGTCGGCGGCCCCGGCCAGCACGGGCTCTGGAAAGACCCCAGCATCGCCAAGAACGCCAGCATCGACATCACCTACTACATCCGCCAGGCGCAGCTGGCCGAGCACGCGCTGTTCGACGCTCTGTTCATTGTGGACAGTCAGTTCATCAACCCCACCTACCCCGCGCACTACCTCAACCGGCTCGAACCGCTGACCCTGTTGTCCGCCGTGGCCACGCACACGCGGCACATCGGCCTGGTCGGCACCGCCAGCTCCACCTACAACTCGCCGTTCAACCTCGCCCGCCGGTTCGCCTCGCTGGACCACATCAGCGGCGGCCGCGCCGGATGGAACGTCGTGACCAGTTTCGACACCGGGACCAGCCGCAACTACGGCCTCGAGGAGCATCTCGACTACACGACCCGCTACGGGCGGGCGCTGGAGGCGGTACGGGTCGCACAAGGCCTGTGGGACTCCTATGAGGACGATGCGTTCCCGGCCGACGTCGAGCGCGGAGTCTTCCTCGACCCGCAGAAACTGCATGCTCTGAACCATGTCGGCGAGCACTTCCGGGTGGACGGGCCGTTGAACCTGTCCCGGTCGCCGCAGGGCCAGCCGGTCATCTTCCAGGCGGGTGTCTCGGAAGAGGGCCGGGACCTCGCCGCCCAAGTGGCGGAAGGCATCTACGCGCCCGGCGCCACTTTCGAGCAAGCGCGCGAGTACTACACGGACATCAAGCGGCGCACCGCCGCCGCGGGCCGCGACCCCGACCACGTCAAGATCTTCATCCACGGTGGCCCGGTCGTGCGCGGCACGGACGAGGCGGCCCGGCTGCGGGCCGAGCGGATCGCCCAGGAGGACAACGACTTCGACCGCAACGTGGGGCTGTTGGGCCGGGCATTCGGCGGGCACGACTTCAGCCAGTACAAG
>CBIMJO010000766.1:0-5415 GCA_966244135.1 uncultured Actinocrispum sp.
CCCTGCTCGCCTTCGGCAGCCTGACGATGGTCAAGACACGCTGGAGGACGCGTTGGACCGCGGCGGCCGCCGGGGTGCGTATCTGATGCGCCTTTCCATCCTCTTCGTCGCCGCTGCCGCCCTCCCTGGCATGGCGGCGGCGACGGAGACCCTGCGCCTGGGCACCGGGATCCTGATCCTGGTGTCCGGCGGCCTGGCCGAGGGCAGCCGCGATGTGGACGGCGCCCGCCAGAACGTCCTGGACTCCATCGCCGAACTCGCGCCCTACGCGGCGGACCATGGCGTGCAGCTGTCCATCGAGCCGTTGCACCCCATGTTCTGCTCCGACCGCTGCGTCGTGTCCACATTGGACCAGGCGCTCGACATGGCCCTGCAGTTCCCCGCCGAGCAGGTCGGCGTCTGCGTGGACACCTACCACATCTGGTGGGACCCCAACGTGTACAAGGCGATCGAACGCGCCGGGTCCCGCATCTCGATCTTCCAGGTGTGTGACTGGATCACCCCGCTGCCCGAGGGAGTGCTGCTGGGCCGCGGAATGATGGGCGACGGCAGCATCGAACTGCGCCGCCTGCGCGAAGCCGTCGACGCCACCGGCTACGACGGCCCGATCGAGGTCGAGATCTTCAACCAGCAGATCTGGGACCAGCCCGGCACCGAAGTGGTCGACCGCGTGGTCGAGACCTACCGGACCCACGTCCTCTAGGGCTCACCCAGCGGCGACGGCGGCGCAGAGGGCCTTGGTGATCAGGGCGAGGTCCTCGTCGCGGGTGACGTAGGGCGGCATGGTGTAGATCAGGTCGCGGAACGGGCGGAGCCAGACGCCGGTGGCCACGGTGGCCTTGGTGGCCAGGGCGATGTCCACCGGGTGGTCGAGCTGCACGACGCCGATTCCGCCCAGCACCCGCACATCCACGACCCCGGGCAGGTCGACGACGGGCTCGAGGCCGGCGATCAGGCCGGCCTCGATCCTTCGGATGTCCGCGGCCCAGTCGGACTCCAGCAGGAGGTCGATGGAGGCGTTGGCGACGGCGGCCGAGAGCGGGTTGCCCATGTAGGTGGGGCCGTGGGCGAGGACGGGGAGGTCTCCCTGGGAGATCCCGTTGGCGATCTCGGAGGTGCACAGGGCCGCGGCCATCGAGAGGTAGCCGCCGGTCATCGCCTTGCCGACACACATGACGTCCGGGCTCACGGCCGCGTGGTCGGCGGCGAACAGCGTCCCGGTGCGGCCGAAGCCGGTGGCGATCTCGTCGAAGATCAGCAGCACGTCGTGGGTCAACGTCAACTCGCGCAACACATGCAGGTAACGGGGATCGTGGAAGCGCATCCCACCCGCGCCCTGCACCACCGGTTCGACGATCACGGCCGCCAGGGTGTCCGCGTTCTCCTCGATCGCGTCGGCCAGCAAGGACACGTAGTCGTAGTCCACCCCGGCGTCGAACCCGGCCGGTGGGGTGGGCACGAAGACCTGTTCCGGCAACACACCCCGCCACAGCGAGTGCATCCCACCATCCGGGTCGCACACGCTCATGGGGTGGAACGTGTCGCCGTGGTAGCCGCCCCGCCAGGTGAGCAGCCGCCGCTTTTCCGGTCGGCCGACCGAAAGCCAGTACTGCAAGCACATCTTGACGGCGACCTCGATGGACACCGACCCGGAGTCGCACAGGAACACGTGCTGCAGCGGCGATGGCGTGATCTCGACGAGCTTGGTCGCGAGGCGCACCGCGGGCTCGTGGGTGAGGCCACCGAACATCACGTGGCTCATCCGGTCCAACTGGTCGCGCACGGCGGCGTCCAGCCGCGGGTGCCGGTACCCGTGAATGGCCGCCCACCAGGACGACATGCCGTCCACCAGGTCCCGGCCGTCGGCGAGGTGCAACCGCACGCCCGAGGCGGATTCCACCACCAACGGGTCCCTGGTGCCCGGCATCGGGCCGTACGGATGCCAGACGTGCGCGCGGTCCAACGCGGTGAGTGAGGCGACGTCCACGGACAATGACAGTAGTGCCAATTGGGCGGATTTCGGGGCCGTTTCGTCCGGTTACCCATTCACCAGAACCGGCAACGACTGGAGACCATGGATCAGCGTGCTGAACCGCCAGCGCAGATCCGCCGGATCCACCGCCAGCGCCAGGTCCGGGAACCGGGCGAAAAGCCGTCCAATGGCTACTCTCCCCTCCAGCCGGGCCAGCGGCGCGCCCAGGCAGTAGTGGATGCCGTGACCGAACGCGATGTGCCCGGTGGCCTTGCGGGTGATGTCCAGCCGGTCCGGGTCGGCGAACCGGTCACCGTCGCGGTTGGCCGACACCAGCGACACCACCACGATCTGGTTTTCGGGGACGAGCACCTCCCCCACCTGCAACGGCGACGTCGTCACGCGCAGGGTGGAGTGGTCGAGCGGGCTGTCGAACCGCAGGAACTCCTCGACCGCGCCCGGCAGCAGCGACGGGTCCGACTTCAGCAGCTCCAGCTGATCGGGATTGCGCAACAGCGCGTACACGCCGTTGCCGATCAGGTTCACGGTCGTCTCGTGCCCGGCGATCATCAACAGGAACGCCATGGCCACCAGGTCGTCCTCGCTGAGCTGGTCGCCGTCCTCGGACGCCTGGATGAGCGCGGACATCAGGGCATCGTCCGGATGGGCACGCAGCGTGGCGATCATGTCCTTGAGGTACGCGGACATCGCCTGGGTCGCGCCGGCGATCTTGTCCCACTTCTCGGACGACATCACCAGGTTGGACCACTGCCGGAACTCGTCCTGGTTACCCTCCGGCACGCCGAGCAGCTCGCAGATCACCTGGATCGGCAGCGGGAACGCGAACGCGTCCAGCAGGTCCACCCGATCGTGCGACGCCATCTCGTCCAGCAGGTTCGACGTGATCTGCTCGATCCGCGGCCGCAGCCGGTCCACCATGCCCGGCGTGAACGCCTTGGACACCAGCTTGCGCAGCCGGGTGTGCTTGGGCGGGTCCGTGTTGAGCATGTGCGCGACGAGCGCCCGCGCGTACTTGCCGTCCTGGTTCCAGCCGAAGATCCGCTCCATCGTGTCGCGGTCCTTGGACACGGTCGGATCGGACAGCACCACCTTGGCGTCCTCATACCGGGTGACAAGCCAGAACTTCATGCCACGCGGTGTCACCGCCTCGATGACCGGACCCTCGTCCCGCAGCGAGGCATAACGCGAGTACCGCTGCTGAATGAAGTCGTCCTGCACCGCGATCGCCGCCATCGATGACCTCCCCAGTTAGCCCCCACCACGCTACCGCTTATCGTGTCGGGGTGACGGCTTGGACAACACTGCATCCGCTGATCGACGGCGGTGACCCGGTCAACGTCGTGCGAGTGCTGCGGGAGCTGGGTGCGGCCGACCGCAAGGCGCTGGCCGAGCCGTTGCGTGCGTACGAGAAGTCCTTGCGCACAGCGGACTTCGTCGCCAAGCGGTTCTGGGGGCCGCGGCTGTGCGCGCTCACCGTCGCGGGCGCGGCGCTGCTGCCGAGCGCGTCCAGTGTCGCGGTCTGGGTTGTACGCAACGGCTTGCGCGAGGACGAGACCGGCACGGACGTGATCGACCTGGTCGTCGAGGCGCTCAACGACCGCAACGTGCCCTGGGTCGGCGACCTGGTCGACCGGCTGGCGCTGCGGCTGCCCGCGGACCGGCTCGAACCCGACCTGCAGCGGCTGGTGGTGCAGCTGGCCAAGCACACCGGCATCGCGCCGCTGGCCACCGACGGCCTGGTCTACGCCTGGATCGCGACCGGCCATGAGGTCACCGGCCGCGCCTCGCTGGCCCGGCGGCTGTTCGAAGTGGACGGTGTGGGCGCGCTGCTGGACGCGGGCGGCTGGCCGGACCGGCTGGCGGCCGACCCGGCGCTGGACCGGACCATGCTGCTGGAGGGCTGCCTGTTCCGGTTGCGCCGGGGCGGCAAACTCGCCGACATCAACGGGTTCCTGTTGCTGCACAAGGCACTCGCGCCGACCGTCGACGAGGTCACCATGCTGGCCAAGGACTACACGGCCCTGCTGGCCAACTCACACGCGCCCGTCGCCGGCGTCGCCCGGCACGAGCTGATGCGCGCTGGGCAGCTAATCCAGGCGAACGGGTAGCCGCTCCAACCCGCGCAGCAGCGTGGAGTCGCGCCACACCAACGGTTCTGCCGAGGCCAACCGCAGCGAGGGGAACCGTTCCAGCAACATGGACACGGCGATCTGCCCCTCCAGCCGGGCCAGCGGGGCGCCCACGCAGTGGTGGATGCCGTGCCCGAACGCGATGTGCCCAGTGGCTTTCCGGGTGATGTCCAGCCGGTCCGCCAACGGGAACCGCTCCTCGTCCCGGTTCGCCCCGCACAGCGACACGTACACGAACTCGCCCGCCGGGATCTCCACCCCGCCTATCACCAGCGGCACCGTCGTGAACCGCGGGGTCGCGAAGTTGACCGGGCTGTCGTAGCGCAGGAACTCCTCGACGGCGTTGGCGATCAAGGACGGTTCGGCCTTGAGCAGGTCCAGCTGGGATGGGTTGCGCAGCAAGGCAAGCACGCCATTGCCGATCAGGTTCACGGTCGTCTCGTGCCCGGCCACGATCAGCAGGAACGCCAGCGCCACCAGCTCCTCCTGGCTGAGCCGGTCGCCGTCCTCGCTGACCTGCACCAGATCGGACAGCAGGTCCGGGGCCGGCGCGCCACGCCGGAGGTCGATCAACGAGGCCATGTAGCCGCTCAACGCGTTGGTCGCGTCGGCCACCGCCTGCCAGTCCTCGGTCGCCGACAGCGCGATGTTCGACCACTTGCGGATGTTGCCATGGTCCTCCTGCGGCACGCCCAGCAGCTCGCAGATCACCGTGATGGGCAAGGGAAACGCGTACGCGTCCAACAAGTCCACTTCGGACCTTCCGGCCATCCTGTCCAGCAGCTCACCGGCGATCTCGGTGATCCGCGGCCGCAGGCGTTCCACAGTCACGGTGGTGAACGCCTTGGCCACCAGCCTGCGCACGCGGGTGTGCTCCGGCGGGTCGCTGTGCAGCATGTTCGCCGAGAACTGCTCGACGTACTCCGGCCGGTCCTCCTCCGGCCCCTCGAGCTTGCTCTCGAAGACCTTCTTGGCTCCTGCCGGATCCTTGCTCAAGGTCGGGTCGGCCAGCGCGAACCGGGCATCCTCGTACCGGGTCACCAGCCAGACCCGCATGTTGCGCGCCAGATCGACCCGCGTCACCGGCTGCTCGATCCGCAGCCGGTGCAGCACGGTGTACGGGTTCTGGATGAAGGCAGCGTCGATCGTCAGCGCCATGAACTCTCCCCAGGTCGAGATCCACTGACACCGACCCTACCGACTCGTGCCGAGGAAAACCGGGCCTGAACCCCGGAGGGAACAGGCCCGGAATCGTTCGGGAATCAGGCCAGGCAGCTGGGGCCGAGCAACGCC
>CBIMJO010000767.1:0-5414 GCA_966244135.1 uncultured Actinocrispum sp.
TGCGCGACGACCTCCTTGTCGTTCATGTACTCGACCTGCACGGTCAGCGTGCGGGCCGCTTTGTCAGCCTCCAGCTCGATGTGCAGATCGGACGTGTCCACCTGCAGGTCCTTGTCCCGGAACGCCTCCAGCCGCAGCTTGTCCAGCGCGTCGGACGAGTTCGAGATCAGCTCACGCAGGAAGATGTCCTTGTTCGAGTAGATCGAGTGCACCATCAGCTGCAGCAACTGCCGCGCCTCGGCCTGGAACTCGAGCGTTTTGATCCGCGTATCCACATTCCCTCCGGAATCACCACGGCCGGGCATCCCCTCATACCGTGCCCGCCTGCGGGGATTATCCCAGCCGCCGTAGTGGATCTCCGCTGTACCCACACATGACGAAGGGCACCCGCTGTGGGGTGCCCTTCTTGCTGTTCAGCCCTGGCGGGCCTTGAACCGCGGGTCCTTCTTGTTCAGGACGTACACCTTGCCGTCCCGGCGGACGACCTGGGCGCCCGGCTTGGCCTTCAGCGACCTCAACGACTGGCGAACCTTCATGTCCCTCTCAACGGCAGGCCCCCCGGGGTTATTCCGGCTAAGAAGGTTACCTAGTCGCGTTACCTCTCGACGGCGGCTTTGGCCAGGTCAAGCATGGCTTCCGGGGACAGGCGGGCGCCGTTCCACATCGAGCTGAGCCGCGAGATCCCGCCCCACTGGTCCAGCTCGATCGAGGTCACACCGGTCGGGAACACGCCGCCGGTGGTCCACTCGTAGCCGCCGCTGGAGACGTGCCGGACGCGCACGTCCGGGCCGATGAACGGCAGCTTCGCGGTGGCCAGGAACGAGCCGATGCTGCGCGGGCCCACGACACCGATGTGCGAGGGCAGGTCCTCCAGCACGGCATCCGGCGCGAAGAAACCGGCCGTGGGGCCGCCGGTGCGCAACGCGCGGGTCAGGCCGGTGACCACCTGTTTCATCGCGCCGGAGACGGGCTCGCCGGCCTCCCGGAAGTCCCGCGGGAACTGGTCGTCGGGCACCCTGGCGCTGTCGAGCGCGTCGACGCCGTAGTGCCGGCCGTCCCAGTAGTCGATCCAGCGGACGATCTTGCCGCGCCGGAAGCTCACCGCACCGATCACCCGGATCTCGGACGCCCCGAACATGCCCGCGGTGTCGGTGAAGTGCACCATCGCGCTGTTCTCGTCGCCGATGATCCTGGTCGCGTACGAGGCGGCCCCGGCCGGCCACTGCGGCATGTACTGGGCGAACAGGTCGTGCAGGGACTGCCAGTCCGGGAACACCCAGCCGAGCGACGCGTCGATGTAGGTCATCCCGGCGCGGTCGAAGTGGGCCATCGTCCGGTCCGGGTCGGCCGCGCTCTTGTCCCGGAAGTACCTGGTCAGCTGGTCGACGAGCCTGGGCGTGGCGTGTGTGGTGTCGATGCGGGTGTGCACTCCCGGGACCTGCTGGTCGCCGGTGGCCTCGGCGGTGCTCGCGCCCGCGGTCACGGCGACCGCGGCTGCCGCCCCCGCGAGCACTGTGCGCCTGTTGATCGGAGAGTTCATGCACCCATCGTGTTGAGCCTGGCGAGGACATGAACTGACCGTTCTGCCGGTTGCGGGCCGTCCTTCTGGCCAGTGCCCGGCGGCCGGGCCGGACGTACGCTGCGGTCATGGACACTCCGGCGAACGCGCTGGCCTGGGCCGCGCAGATCGTGCAGGTCCCCGAACTGGAGATGCTCGACCGGCTGTCCGAGCTGCTCGGCGGCTGGCTGCCGCACCGGGCGGTCGCGCAGCTGTCGACGCCGTGCGCCTCGTCGCCGGTGCAGACCTCCGGCGAGCCCGCGCTGACGGAGGCCGTGACCGGCGCCGAACTGGCCCTGTTGCTGGCGAGCGTCAGCGCCGGACGCCCGTGGCAGGGCATGGCCCGGATCGCGGGCGGCTCACACCCGGTGCTCGCGGCGGCCAGTGACCGGGCGCCGCAGGGGTCGGTGCTGGTGTTCATCCTGGCGGCCGATTTCAGTCCACTTCGGACGTCCACTATGGACGCCGTCCAGGCGTTGCTGGACCTGCTGACCGCGCACCTGCACCGGCTGACCCTGATGGCGGAGCCGGGTGTGCTGGCACAGTCCCGGGCGGTGGCCACGGCCCGGTCCACCGCCATCGCGGAGTTGCGTGAAGCGCACGCGGCCGCGTTCGCTGGGCTGCTGGGCGTGTTGCGGAGCCGCCGGGTCGATGACGCCACCGCCCGGTCGACCGCGATCGACCTCGCGGTGAACGCGTTGGACGAGTTGCGGACGGACGTCGAACGCGACCAGGCGCTGGGCGGCGAGGAGCCCGCCGGGCGCGCGTTCCAGCGGTTGGCCTCGTCGTTGAAACCGTTGCTGCGGCACACCCCGGTCGAGCTGGACCTCCACCCGCCGAGCGGGGATCGGTTGCTGGCTTCGGATGTGGCGCACGCGGGCCGGGTCGCGGTCCGGGCGCTCGTGCTCGCGATGCTGGAACAGGACGGGATCCGGCGGGTGCACGTGGGCTGGAAGGTCGCCGACTCCCTGGTCGCCCTGGTCCGGGACGACGGCCCCGGGGAGCTGCGCGAGGAGATCGGGCTGATCGCCAAACGGGTGCGGGCGCAGGGCGGGGAGTTCGAGGTGGACGCCATGCCCGGGTGGGGGCTCACCGTCAAGATGACGCTTCCGTTGGTGTTGCCCAAGAACATCACGGCCACCGGGCCGTTGTCCGCGCTGGGCGAGCGCGAGCTGGACGTGCTGGAACGGGTGGCCCTCGGCCTGCGCAACCGGACGATCGCGCAGGACCTGCACATCAGCGAGTCGACGGTGAAGTTCCACGTGGCGAACATCCTGGCCAAGCTGGAGGTGGGCTCGCGCGGCGCGGCCGCGGCCCTGTTCCGATCGGGGTGATTACTTCCAGGTGAGTACCCCACTTCAAAGTGGGTACTTTCATTTGGTTAGCGCTCGACGTACGGTCGATGACATGAGCATCGTGATCACTGGCGCCACTGGCCATCTTGGCCGGTTGACCATCTCCTCCCTTCAGGCGGCGGGCGTGCCCGCCGGCGGGATCGTCGCCGCCGTCCGTTCCCCCGAGAAGGCGGCCGACCTTGCCGCCCAGGGGATCCGCCTGCTGGTCGCGGACTACGACACACCGTCCACATGGGAGTTCCAGCCGGCCGACCGGGTGCTGCTGATCTCCGGCAACGCGATCGGCAGCCGGGTGGCGCAGCACACGGCGGTGATCGACGCCGCAGCGTCCGCCGGCGTCGCGCAACTGGCGTACACCAGCATCTTCGGCGCCGACACCGCGGACTTCCGGCTGGCCGAGGAGCACCAGGCCACCGAGGCGAAGATCCTCGCCTCCGGACTGCCCTACACCTTCCTGCGCAACAACTGGTACATCGAGCTGTTCACCGGCATGACCGGGCTTTTCCTTGAGCACGGCGCGATCGTGAACGACGTCGAGGCGGACGCCCGGATCGCCTTCGCGCCGCGGTCCGACTACGCGGCGGCGGCAGCGGCCGTGCTGACCCAGGACGGGCACCTCAACAAGGCCTACGAACTGGCCGGGGACGTGGCCTGGTCGTACCCGGAGCTGGCCGCCGAGCTGGCCCGCCAGACTCGGACCACGGTGGTGCACAAGACCGTGACCCCCGCCGAGCAGCTGGACTCCTTGGTGGCCGCCGGACTTCCGGCCGGGTACGCCGAGATCCTCGTGGATGCCGACGCGGGCATCAACCGCGGGGCGCTCAACGGGACGCCCGGTGAGCTGTCCCGGCTCCTCGGCCGGGCCACCGAGCCGGTGCCCGAGTCCATCGCGAAGGCCCTTGCCGGGTCAGGGATCCGGCATCTTCTCGCCAGCCCGGGCCGCGTGGCCAGGGCTGGTGAACGACTCCGGCAAACCAGACGAACGGGGCTACCCCGTCCGGCCGCGCCCCGAGAGGGTGGGCGGATGCGAAGACGAGCAGTGTGGCGGGGCGCGGCCCTGGCCGCAGTGGGGACATTGTCTATCGGATTGGTGGTGCCGGCGGCCGAGGCCGCTCCGGCCACTGGGGCACAGTCGCCGGCCGTTCAGGGCGACATCGCGGACCACGGCGGGGACGTCGACAACCGCCCGGCGGCGGCCGAGCCGTCCAGGGAACAGGTGGTGACGGCCGCCCAGGGCAGCACGACGGTCCGGTGGAACAAGTACGGCACACCGGGCACGTTGGTGCCGAAAGCCGAGCAGCAGCAACAGAAGCGCAAGGTGGCCGCCGACCCGGTGGCCATCGCGCGGGCCTACCTGGCCGACAACCGGGCCGCGTTCAACGTGTCGGCCCAGACGGTCGACGACATGGAAGTCCTGGTGAACCGGCCGATGGGCCAGGGGCACTACGTCATGCTGCGGCAGAAGTTCGGCGGCACTCCGGCGCTGCTGGACGGGCTCGCCGTGTTCGGCATCCGGGACGGGGCCGTGGCGTACTTCAGTTCCACGCTGAGCCCGGACCGGGCCGCGCCGGAGCCGGCCACCGTCTCGCCGCAGGACGCGGTCCAGGCCGCGGCCAAGGACGCGGGGATCTCCGAGGCGGCACCGGCGAAGCTGGGCCCGGTCCCGATGCCGGACGGCGCGCCGCGGCTGGCCTACCAGGTGTTGCTGCAGGGCGAGGGCAAGGGCTTCACCACCTACATCGACGCGCGGACCGGGCAGGTGCTGGTCCGCGAGGACATCGTCGACCACGACTCGGACAACGCCGAATGGGGCGCGTTCCCGGCGAACCCGCCCGCGGACTACTCGTCCAAGGACACCCGCGTGAAGTGGTGCCTGACGGCCGGGCCGGGCTGCGAGCGGACGGTCAGAACGGCGGACCGCGGGGTGGCGTGGGATGACGTCAGCGGGACGCCGAGCCTGACCTCGTCGGGCAACTCCGCCAGGGCGACGGAGAAGTGGGACGACCTGAGCGGCGGCACGTCCGGCACCCGGACCTCCGCGGCGAGCCCCGAGCGCAAGTACGTCTACCCCTGGACCAACCAGTGGCACGACTCGGGCTGCAACCCGGCCGTGTTCGCCACGCCGCAGCAGAACGACATCGACGCGGCGATCGCGAACCTGTTCGCCATGCACAACCGGATGCACGACTGGTCCTACCACCTCGGGTTCACCGAGGAGACGTGGAACATGCAGGCCGGCAACGGCGACCGCGGCGGCCTGGGCGGCGACCAGGAACGCGGGCAGGCCCAGTCGGGCGGCCGCGCGGGTGGTGCGCCGCCGGACTTCCTGTCCCGCAACAACGCCAACCAGTCCAGCCCGCCGGACGGCTTCGCACCGGTGTCGAACATGTACCTGTGGCAGGCGGTTCCGGCCGCGTTCTACGGGCCATGTGTCGACGGTGACTACGACATGTCCGTGATCGGGCACGAGTACAGCCACGCCATCAGCGGCCGGCTCATCG
>CBIMJO010000768.1:0-5409 GCA_966244135.1 uncultured Actinocrispum sp.
GTGTCTTTGTTGCTGTTCCTGATGAATCTGCGGCTCGACACCTGGTACCTGCTGGTCCTCACGGTTGCCGCCGGTGCGGCCTTCGCGGTCCGGGAGCTGCGCGCCGGGATGCCGTTCATCGATCTGCGGATCCTGGGCGGAAACCTGCCACTCGTGGCGACCTTCGGGCGTGCGCTGGTCGCGTACACCGTGTCGTACGCGTTCATCTACGGGTTCACCCAGTGGACCGAGAAGGGGTTCGGCCTCTCGCCGTTCGACGCGGGACTGGTGCAGATCCCGATGTTCGTGGTGGGGCTGGCCGTCGCGACCTTCACTGGCAGGCGAAAGGGCGTGCGTGCCAAGCTTCTCATCGGCGCTGTCGGTCAGATCGTGGCCTGCGTGCTGATGCTCACCCTCACCGAAGTGAGTCCATTGTGGATGCTGATCGTGCTGGCCGTGGTCTTCGGGATTCCACAAGGGACGAACTCCCTCGCCCTGCAGAACTCCGTGTACTACCAGGCGGACCCCGACCGGATCGGTTCATCCGCCGGGCTGCTGCGCACCTTCGGCTACATCGGTTCCATGGTCGCGACCGCGATGATCGCCGCATCGTTCGACCAACACGCCACCACATCAGGGATGCACCACCTGGCGTGGCTGATGCTCGGCGCCTGCGTGCTGTTCCTGCTCATCACCGTCGTCGACCGTAGCCTGCGAAAGGTGGGAACGTGACCCACACCCCTGCTCGCCGGTCTTGTCTTGCGATCACTGTGGCCGCAAGCGGCGTTCGGTGAGGGCGGCCAGGGCGCCGGTGCTCTCCGCGAGCTGGTGGACCTGGTCGAGGAACGCCTGGGCGCCCGGGCCGAGGGTTGCGCGTAGCTCGCGGTTGACGTTCGCGCGGGCATGCCGGGTCGCGTAGATGGCGTCCCAGCCCTTTTTGGTGAGTTCGACTTCGCGGCGCCGCTGGTCATCGGCCGCGGGGGTGCGGCTGACGTAGCCCTTGCGCTCCATCTCGATGACGATCTTGGACACACCCTGGGCCGTGATGCCCAGCTTGCTCGCCAGCTCGCCGATCGTCGCCGGGCCCTGGTGCAGGTGCTGGACGAGGAAGCCGTCGCTCGGCCGCAGGTCGCCGAAGCCCGCCTGGGCGATGGCCGTGGTGATCTCCGCCTGCGTGGTCGCCGACAGCGCGGTGAACAGCAGGACGAGGTCTTCGCCGATCGGTTCGGGTGCGGTCACCGATCAAGCATCAGATATGCAACTATGGTTGCGCAACCGTAGTTGAGTATCTGGAGGCATCATGGCCACCGCGATCGAAGTGGACCTCGCCGACCTGACCGACGACCTGGCGGAAATCGTCAACCGGATCGTGTGGAGCACGGTCACGACCAGCGACCGCCTGGGCCGTCCGCGGTCGCGGATCATGCACCCGGTCTGGGACATCACACCCGAGCGGGTGACCGGCGTCATCGGAACGTTCCCAACCCCCGTCAAGCAAGCCCACCTCGCCCGATCTCCGTGGCTGACCTGCGGCTACTGGTCCCCGGACCACGATGCGGCCTTCATCGACTGCCACGCCACCTGGGCCCCCGACCCCCACGAAGCCTGGACCCACCTCACCGCCGGCTACGACCCCACCACCATCTGGCCCAACGGCCCCACCTCCCCGAACTTCGCCGCCCTCCTCCTCGCGCCCCACCGAATCCAGATCATCAGAGCCGCCGACATGGCCCGCGGCACCCCAACCCCCATGTGGACTTCAACCAGGACTACGAACGCTGTGGATTCAAATGTGACGAAAAACTGACCGCAGCACAGAGGGGGAGAGCCTGGCCCTCGGGCGCGTCGCGCTCGGATCAGAGCCACGCGCTCGGCGTCCTCGGCTGCGGCTCCGGTCCGGGCGGAGTCCAGGACGCCGAGCATCGGGGGCCTCAGCAGCCAGCAAGCAGTCAAGCTGGAACTGACCGGGCAAGCTGGGCTCAGCTCCTGCCGAATCGCTCCTGCTCCGGCGACGCATCCGTGAGCTGCAGTACGAGCCCGCTGCGACTGCATTCCAGGGCAGCAGCGGAGCAGCCTGGCTACCGACCGCATTGGCGGCGCCGCCCAAGCTGCCAAAGGGGACAGCCTGGGCGGGCTGGCCGGACAACTGCATTGCCTTCGCAGTCGGGGAAGCAGCTGCCTACAACTGATTCGGGCGGCACATGTGCCGAGACTTACTGATGCCGTATTCCTGGCGCAGGTTGGCCACGGCGCCTCTTCCCGCGCCACCACACCTCCACGCGGGGCTCGCTGCCCATTGAGCGTCAGCCATGCCCCCCAATGGGCAGCCACATTGGGGGCTGCACTCTCGGCGCAGCCGGAGGAACAGGCTGGCTACGACCACTGCGAGCGACGCATCCGCACCTTCGTGCGTCAGCCACACGGGCTCGCTACACATTCGGTGCCCCCAAGCGTCCAAGGGGCAGCCGCGCAGGGCTTGCAGAGCGACTGCATTCCCAGCGCGGGCGAGAGCAACGCCCCACCTGCGGTCGCATTGCATATGTGGGGCGGCTTCTGCGTCGGAGAGCCCATTCGCGAACCGACCGCGAGGAGCCTCGGTAGCCCGCCGACTGGGCGATTCCGTTCAGGGGCGCAGTAATTGGCGGACTCGGGCGGCTTCGCGGGTGAGGTGGTCGCGTTCTTGGATGCTGGTGGCGGCGTGGGAGGCGTCGGTGTAGAGGTCGGCGGCTTGGGTGAGGTTGCCGGCGCGTTCGTGGAGGTAGGCCTTCACGGCGGCGTAGCGGGGGAGGTCGGGGCTGAGGTCGGCCAGTGCCAAGAGGCCGGCCTGGTGGCCATCTGCCTCGCCGACGGCCACCGCGCGGTTGAGTCGCACGACCGGGCTGTCGGTGATGCGCAGGAGTTCGTCGTACCACTCCACGATCTGCACCCAGTCGGTTTCGTCGGCTGAGGGTGCGTCGGCATGCAGCGCTGCGATCGCGGCTTGGGCCTGGTATTCGCCCAGGTGGTCGCGAGCCAGGGCGGTCTGCAGGATCGTCACGCCCTCGGCGATCAGTGTTGTGTCCCAACGAGATCGGTCCTGCGCGGCCAGCGGCACCAGGCTGCCGTCGGATGTGGTCCGGGCGGCCCGCCGGGCATGGTGCAGCAGCATCAACGCAAGCAGCCCAGCCACCTCGGGGTGATCGATCGCGGACGCGAGCTGGCAGGTCAGGCGGATGGCCTCGGCGGCGAGGTCAACGTCGCCGGAGTAGCCCTCGTTGAACACCAGGTACAACACGCGCAGCACGGTGGCCACGTCGCCGGGCTGATCGAACCGGACAGCGGACACCGTGCGCTTGGCCCGGCTGATGCGCTGCGCCATGGTCGCTTCGGGCACCAGGTACGCCTGGGCGATCTGGCGGGTCGTCAGGCCGCCGACCGCGCGCAACGTCAACGCCACCGCCGATGCTGAGGGCAGTGACGGGTGGGCACATAGGAAGTAGAGCTGGAGGGTTTCGTCCTGGGTGGGCACCGGGCCGGCGGGCGGCTCGGCGTCCACGGCGACCTCACGGCCTCGGCGCGACGTCTCGGCACGCGCGGCGTCGATGAACTTGCGCCACGCGGCCGCGACCAGCCACGCCTTCGGGTCCCGCGGCGGATCGTCCGGCCACGCGGCCAGCGCCCGGATCAGCGCCTCCTGCACGGCGTCCTCGGCCGAGGCGAAGTCCGCCCCGCGCCGGACGAGAACGCCGATCACCGTGGGCACGAGCTCCCGCAGCAGCGACTCGTTCACTCGGTCACCGTGGTCGGCACCCCGTAGAACGGCCGCACCTCGAGCCACTCGTGGATCGGCTTCCCACCGGGCCCAGGAGCGGCGGACAGCTCCGCGGCCACTTCGAGCGCGCGGTCCCAGGACGCCACGTCGATCACGTACCAGCCCGCGATGAGGTCCTTGGTCTCGGCGAACGGGCCGTCGGTCACCGGCGGCCGCCCCTCGCCGTCGAACCGCACGAACGTGCCCTCGGGCGCCAGCACCTGCATGTCGACGAACTCACCCGTCTCCTCCAGCCGGGCGCCGAAGTCGCGCATGTACCCCACGTGCGCGTCGACGTCCTCAGGCGCCCACTGGTCGATCGGCGGGAAGTCCTCCGCCGGAGCCGGGCCACCGCGGTAGTGCTTGAGCAGCAAGTACTTCATGTCAGGCTCTCCTCAGGCGTTCTGTCGCTCGGCACGCTCGCGGACGAGTTCTTCGACGGCGGACGGCAAGGTCTGCTCGAAGTCGATCAGCTTCGCCCACATCGGCGTCACCACGATCCGCACCATGCTGTCGTACAGCGAACGGACCTCTGCCTCCCACTCGACCCGCTGCTCGGCGGTCATCTGGTAGCTGCCGTTCATCTGCAGGTACTCGTCCGGGATGCCCTCGACGACATCCAGTTCGGCCCGGCCGCGGATGAGCAGGATCTTGGGCGGGTGCACCTCGGTGTCGATCGTCAGCGCGACCATCGGGTTGTGCCGCAGGGAGTGCAGCTTGGGGGAGTTGGTCGTCGTGCACATCACGATCTCCTTGCCATTCCAGACGAAGGCGATCGGGACGTTGCGCGGGGTGCCGTCCTTGGCGACATAGGCCAGCCGGGTCACGTCACGCGCCAGCAACTCCTGGCTGTACGGGCGGTTGAGGATCTCGGCGATCTCGTTCTGCTGCATCGGTCAGTCCTTCCTCGTCGGGGCCCTCGTGGCCCCTTCACGCCCCAGGGACGGAGCCACCGCCGCGTTCTCGACCGCCGAGACGACTCATTTCGTATGACCGGCGTCACATCATCGAGCGTTGCCGGTTCGCCACGTAACGTAGTCGGAGACGGCTGCGGCCACATTGAAGGCCGGGGTGAAGCCGGTGTCGGCGGTCAGCCGGGAGATGTCGAGGTACGGATCGTTCTGCCCGCCGGGCTTGAGGTCGAGCTGCCAGCCGGGAATGGCGGACTGCAAAGCGTCCGCGAACTCACGATTGCTGAACGGGCGACCGCTGGAGACGTTGTACGTGTTGTGCCGCAACGTTTCCGTGGTCATCAGCAGTGCGATCGCGCGACCGGCGTCTGGCGCGTAGCAGCTGTCGCCACCGTCATCGGCGTTCAGCGGCGGCGGCTGCTCACCGCGAAGCATGGCGCTGACATACCGCGGGACATAGAAGAACGGCGACTCCGGATCGTACAGCGGGCCCCAGATGGTCCCGATCCTCAGCACGATCGGCTGGACGCCGCTGCCTTGGAGGGTGTGCGTGGTCAGCGGTTCGACGGCCTTCTTGAACGCGATGATCAGCAGTGGCAGGTCCGCGGTCGGCAGAGCGAGGTCCTCGTGCCAGGGCGACTCGGTCTGGCCGATGTAGACACCGAGGCTGCTGGCGACGGCACACCTGCGGACGCCCCAGGTCCGGGCCGCATCCAGCGCGTTGAGCAG